>RFPK01000442.1 GCA_009926195.1 Synechococcaceae bacterium WB4_1_0192
GGCGGGCGGCGGCGGCCATGGTGCGGTTCGCGATCGCGAAGGCATCGCGGATGTCGGGCTCGGCGAGGGCCTCGATGCCGCGGGCGATGCGCTCGGCCTGGCCGCGGGCATTGGCGAGCAGCTGGGTGGCGGTGGTCTGCTGCTGGGGGTTGAGCCCGGCCACCGTGGCTTGCTCGTTGATCCACGCCTCGTAGCGCTCCACCAGGGGCACCAGGGCGCTGCGAATCGCCGCGAATCCCTGAGTGGCGAGCCGATCAAGCTCCTCCATCGCCAGTTCGCAGCCCACATCGGCGCGGGGCACCACCTTCTCCACGGTGGCCTGGGGGATCCAGGTGGTGCGCAGGCGTGTGCAGCCGCCATCGGCCCCCTGATCCACCGCCACGCCCACGTTGTGGCCCACGCCGTATTCGCGGGCATCGCGGAACTGCAGGGCGTTCACCGCTTCATCCCAGTCGCCGCTGGCTCGGTTGGCGTGGGGATCGAGGCGGGCCACGAAGCCCTGGGGGCAGCGCAGCTCCAGCTCGGCCTGGAAGGCAGCGTGTTGATCCCGCTCCACCAGGGTGATCGCCTTGCTGCGCTCATTGGTGAGGAAGAGGGTCACGGCCACGGTGCCTGGGGCGTAGCCCTGGCTGGCGGGTGCGGGGCGGCAGTGCCAGCGCAGCTGCAGGCCGTTGCTGTTCGGCCAGGGCCGGCTGCTGAGGCCCTTGGTGGCGGTGATCTCGCCGTGGCTGAGGGCCAGCGCTTCCTGGCGCGGGCTGCGGCGCCAGGTGGTGTGGTCGCCCTCCTCCAGGGGGGTGTAATCGCCCCAGCGGGCGGTGAGCTGCAACTCGCCGGCGGCAGGCAGCAACACACTCACGCCGATCGAGGAGGGAAACAGCTGGGGCCGGGCCGGGCCCGATTCGCTGCTGCCGCCGTCGTCACCGGAACCCGGCTTGTACTCGCTGTTGGCTTTTTTCGGCTTGCGCAGGTCCACGCCATCGGCGGCGGCGAAGTCGTCGTCGGCCGTGTCGTCGCACTTGAGCGAGAGATCGGTTTCGGTGGGCACCAGGAAACCGGTGGGGTACCAGCTGCTGGGCAGCCGATCGAGCGCTTCCGTTTCCAGGCCCTCACCCTCGGCGCCGAGGGCCTGCAG
>RFPK01000443.1 GCA_009926195.1 Synechococcaceae bacterium WB4_1_0192
CGGCTGCCGTGGCTGGCGCGGATGACGGTGTGGACGTTGCCGCGGGGGTTGAAGTCGGCTTCCAGCTGCATCCACACGGGGGCACAGGCGGCCACGAAGTCATCGAGGATGCGGTTGGTCACCTCCTCATGGGAGATCGAACGATCGCGGTAGCTGTTCACATACAGCTTGATCGCCTTGAGCTCAATCACCCGCGGCCCCGGCTGATAGAGCAGACGCAGGGTGGCGAAATCGGGATAGCCGGAGAACGGACACTTGCAGGTGAACTCCGGCAGGGTGATCGCGATCTCGTAGGCCCGACCGGGCCGGGGGTTATCGAAGCAGATCAGCTCCGCTTCGGCGATGGCGCGCTCGCCATAGAGGGGCGTGCGGGTCTGCTCCATGCCAGCAGGGGTGGGGACGGGGTCCGAACTCATGGCAGCGCGGTGAGAGAAGGCGGATGCTAGGCAGCGCTCCGGTCGTAGCAACGGTCACACACGTCCCGCAGAAGCTGCGGCCTAATGGATCTGCCGACCCAGCCGGGCCGGCTTTCCCTCCCAGAGCTTTCCTGAGAGACTTCCCCCAGATCGAGCTCCCGCAGCCATGAAAAAAGTCGAGGCCATCATCCGCCCCTTCAAGCTCGAAGACGTCAAGTTGGCCCTGGTGAATGCCGGCATCGTGGGCATGACCGTGAGTGAAGTGCGTGGGTTCGGCCGTCAGAAGGGCCAGGTGGAGCGCTACCGCGGCTCCGAGTTCACCGTGGAGTTCCTGCAGAAGCTGAAGCTGGAGATCGTGATCGACGACGACCGGGTGGACACCGTCGTCAACGCCATCCAGGACGCCGCCCGCACCGGCGAGATCGGCGACGGCAAGATCTTCATCAGCCCGATCGACTCGGTGATCCGGATCCGCACCGGCGACCGCGACAGCAGCGCCATCTGAGCGAGCGCTCAGGCCAGGGTTGTGACCACCAGCCGGCGGATCGCCTCCTCATCCGGGGGCGTGATGCCGGCATCCTGCCAGGCACCACTGCGCAGCCAGAGCAGGTATTCATGGTTGCCGGCCGGACCGGTGATCGGTGAGGCCACCAGGCCGCAGGCGCTCCAGCCCTCGGCAAGCGCGGCCTCGATCACCGAGGCGATGGCATCGCA
>RFPK01000444.1 GCA_009926195.1 Synechococcaceae bacterium WB4_1_0192
GCTGACTGGGGATCAGCAGATCGCTCTCGCCAATCGCCACCAACCGGCCTTCGGCGCGAAAGCGGCTCAGCAGCTTGGTCACGGTGACTCGGGTCAGACCACAGAGATCGGCGAGGGCTCGGTGGGTGAGGTTGAGTTCATTGAGGGAAAGGCGGCAGCCGTGGCTGTTCACCTGTCCGTGGCTCTGGCCGATCCACTGGAGCAACGTCAACAGACGCCGATCCGCGGAACGAATCCTCTGGATCGCCAGCAGTTCAGCCAGCATCGTTCGCTCACGCTGCAGTTGCTTGACGTGCGCAGGGGGGTCCAGTTCGATGTGCTCGACTACCACGGTCGTGAGGCACTGCAACTCCAGCGGATGGAGCACTGGATCCTCCGAGGAGATGACATCCCCCGGGCCCCAGATGCCCAGCGTGATGCTCTCCCCCTCGAGATCCCAGGTGACTGAGCGCACATAACCCTCATGCAGCCGCCAACTCATCGCTTCCGGGAGGATGTCGTGGGGGTGGAGCGTGAGCTTCAAGGGTCGCTTGAGCAACGAACTGGTCATGGCGTCGGCGAGCGGTGGGGCGAATGGAGAGAAGGGCAACCAAGACAGACGACAGCAAGAGAACAAGGCATTCGCAGAGGGCAGGCCATGGCCGGGGAGCAACTGCGTCGAAGTATCTCCTATTCCCGATGGGCATACCGGTATTTTCGGGCACACCGCCGGGGCGCACGTGTCTGGCCCTGGGATTTCAGATGTAGAACATGGGCGTCGGCTGCCGCAGGCCGTCCCGCTCCAGCAGCAGATGGGCCAAGGTGGTGGCTTCCAGCACGGTTCGCCTTGCCTGCTGCGCTCGCTCGGCCAGGCCATCGATGACCCGGAACTCGGGATTACCCCGATCGCCCTGCCGCTCGGCGCGCACCTCCCCTTCCAGGCAGTCTTCGACTTCCGCCACGGTGATCAGCTCGGGGGAACGGGTGAGCTGGTAGCCACCCTTGGGGCCTCGCACGCTCACCAGGTAGCCGCCTTTGCGCAAGGTCGTGAGCATCTGCTCCAGGTATCGCTCCGGCATTCCATGGCGGCGGCAGATGTCGCCGGTCTGCACCCGCTCGCCGGTGGCATACG
>RFPK01000445.1 GCA_009926195.1 Synechococcaceae bacterium WB4_1_0192
AAGACGTGGGCGTAGTAGAGGGCACCACGGCTGGTGGCCCAGTCCTTCATGGCGTTGGCGACCACGTCGGCCACCGAGGGATCGAGCGGACCGCCCTCGCGGATCGTGCGCTGGATCGACTTGAAGACGTTGCGGGGCAACGCCTCCTTCATCCGCTCCAGGTTGAAGACATCGCTGGCCCAGATCTCCTGCAGCGCCGAGGGGGGCTCGACCGCCACGGGCCGACGACGCTGGATGGTCTGCAGGGCAGCGAAGCGCTCGGCACTGGGCATGGCCTTACTGATTAGTTGCGACCATCCAAGACGGCTACGGGGTCCGGTTTGGTATCAGCCGATACCAAACTTCAGCTGGACTGGTTGCCCGTGTCGCAAAGGCCTGGCCCCGTGGCCAGGCCTGGCCCGGGATGCCGCAGGGTTCGCCAATCACCGCTGGGGGTGCTCACCTCGATACCGAAATGGAGGCAGAGCATCGCCTGACGCTCGCAGGCCGGCGCCTGGGGCTGCAGCAGGCCGCAGCGTTCGAGCCAGTCCAGGGCGGATTCATGGGCCGAATCCAGACACTCGAACAGGTCATCGAGCTCCGGATGGGGGCGGCCATGGCCATCCAGGAGGCGATACAGACGCACCCGGCCGCAGTGGGGCGGCGAGGCAAAGGCCGGCTGGGGAGACGGAAGCATGGGTTCAGGCTGAACCGTTTGCCACGAACCGGGGGTCTCCTTCACAACATCTGCAGGTGGGCTGGATGGCGGCAGCCCAGGCCTTGGCGGGAGGGCTGTCGTGGAGCGCGAGGATGGGGGGCGTCAAGGCAGGCAGGGAGCAGCCGGTTGAACAACACGCAGGCACCAGCTCCACCGGTGGCGGTAGCGCTGGACCCTGGCTTCAGCGGCCTGCGCCGCGGCGCACTTCACACCCTGCAGGTCAACCTCGGCTACCGCTGCAATCAGGCCTGCGGCCACTGCCATGTCAACGCCGGGCCACACCGCAGCGAGATGATGCAGCCAGAGACCCTGGCGCTGATCCCGGCAGTGCTGAGGGCACGCAGCATCAGCACCCTGGATCTCACCGGCGGGGCCCCGGAGCTGCACCCAGGCTTCCGCGATCTGGTGCAGCAG
>RFPK01000446.1 GCA_009926195.1 Synechococcaceae bacterium WB4_1_0192
GAGGCCCGATTGCCCTGATCTGAGTGTGAACAGGGTGAAATGACGGCTTGTCATTTCCGAGCTAGATGCAGCTCGTATGAACACAGTGAATCCAGGCGATTGACTTGTCAAGTCTTTCGCCTGGGTTGCGCTCTGCTGATGGCTATGACGATTGCCTTCTGGGCAGCTCTCTGTTCGGCACCGGCGGCCTGGCTTTCAGGCTGCTGCCTCCTGCAGTGAGGCCTGCTGCACCAAGGCCTCCAGGGCTGGGATGGCGGCCATGCTCTCGGCTGAGAACATGCGCCGGCCCTCGAGCTGCCAGTGCTCGTCCTGCTCCAGCAGCACCGCGCCCACCAGGCGGTTGATCGCTGCGTCGTTGGGGAAGATGCCGACGACACGGGTGCGGCGTTTGACTTCCTCGTTCAGGCGCTCGAGCAGGTTGGTGCTCCAGATCTTGCGCCAGTGGGGCTGCGGGAAGTGGCGAAACGCCAGCACGTCTTCCTTGGCCTCCAGCATGAGTTCCGTGGCCCTGGGGAAGCGCTCGGCCAAGGAAGCGGCCAGGTCATTCCAGCGGCTCTCGATCTCGCTGGCATCCTCCTGGGCAAAGACCGAGCGCAATGCGGCCGTGACCATGCCCTGGTGGGCCTTGGGCACGCGCTGCAGCAGGTTGCGGGCAAAGTGCACCCGGCAGCGCTGCCAGGCGCAGCCCTGCAGCTGCCGGCGGATGGCCTTGGTCAGGCCCACGTGGGCGTCGCTGATCACGAGCTTGACCCCAGTGAGGCCGCGCTCTTTCAGTGAGGCCAGGAACTCGCTCCAGAAGCTCTCGCTTTCGCTGTCACCGACCTTGAGGCCGAGCAGCTCACGGCGGCCATCGACGTTGACGCCCATGGCCACCACGACAGCCCGTGAGCAGACCTGCAAAGCCTTGCCGAGGCGGCCGTGGAGATAGGTGGCGTCGAGGAAGACATAGGCGTAACCGCCTTCCTCAAGCGGGCGGCCCAGAAAGGCCTGCACCTGCACGTCGATGTCGGCGCAGATGCGGCTCACCTGGGATCTGGAGATGCCGCTCTGCACGCCCAGAGCCGCCACCAGGGCATCGACCTTGCGGGTCGAGATCCCGCCGACGTACGC
>RFPK01000447.1 GCA_009926195.1 Synechococcaceae bacterium WB4_1_0192
GTGCCTGCGGAGCGGCGGTCGGTCCGGGGTTCTCGCCAGTGTTGGGCAGGCGGAAGCCGTAGGCATAGCCCTGCTCGAACGCCGACTGGCGTTCAGCGGGGGTGCCGTGATGGTCGTGGCTGTAGACGTTGTGATCCCCCACAGCGGCAAAGGTGGCGCGAGCTTCATTGAGGTCGCCGGCCTCCAGCAGCCCCTGGGCCTCGGCGTAGCGCGCAAAGCCACCGGCGAAGTTGTCGGCCGCCAGTTCACCCTGTTTGCCGGTGGGATGGCGCTGCAGTCGGCTCATCACGGCGTGACCGAACTCATGGGCCAGAATCGAAAGGGCTCCGAAATCGCCGTAGCGGCTGGCGATCTCATCACCCAGGCGTGTTTCCAGGTAGATCGTGTGATCCCCCGGACAGTACGCCGGCGCTGAGATGCCGCTGGCGGGGCAGGCCCGGGAGTAGGCGGTGCCCGTGTAGATCATCACCCGTGGTGGCGTGATCCCGGCTGCCCCCGGCAGGCTCTGCATGTAGCGCTTGAGCAGATCCTCGACAGCGCCAGCGTGGTTCAGATCCCAGGCGGCCCGGGCCGTGCCTTGTGTCTGAACGGCCAGCAGCGTGCCCAGGCCAATCAGCGTGACAGGGTTGTTGCCTGTGCGCAGCAGCTGTAGCTGGAGCCTCGGGGCTCGCAGTTGGAGAGCTGGGTTAGTGTTGTATCGATTTCCATCTGGTCGAGCTGGCGTTATGTCCTTCACTGCCTCCAAGGCGTTTCGTGAGGGTTGGACTGCTTTCAATCGTAACGCAGTCACCCTGGTGGGATTCTCTGTCCTTGCCTTCGTGCTGATTGCGCTGCTGCAGGCCCTGCAGTTCCTGGTCAGCACGGCTGTTCTCAATGGCGCTGAGGCTGGACCGGGGTTGGCTGTTCTGCTGATCGGGCTGGCCTTGCTGCAGGCCATCGTTGGTCTGGTGATGTCCATCGGCCTGCTCGACGGTGCCCTGCGGGCGGCCCGTGGTGAAAGGCCATCCCTGTTCTCCCTGTTCCGGCGCAGTGCTGAGGTGCCCAACCTCGTTGGCCTGCATGTGTTCGCCGTCATCGCCATCGGTCTTGGCGCTCTGGCATTTGTGCTGC
>RFPK01000448.1 GCA_009926195.1 Synechococcaceae bacterium WB4_1_0192
TGCCGCAACCGATCTCGATCTGATCAGCTACCTCAAGGCGATCCCGGATGCCCGGATGCGGCGCGGTGTGCGCATCCCGGCCTGGTATCTGCTGCTGGTGGCCGTGCTTGGCATCCTGAGCAAGTGCGAGAGCCTCCGCGATCTGGAGCGTTTTGCCCGACGCCACCACGCCGTGCTCACCGATGCCCTTGGCCTTGAGCTCAAGCGTCCTCCCTCCGATTCCGCCTTTCGCTACTTCTTCCTGCAGGTGGATGTGGCTGCCGTCTGCGCCGCGATCCGAGACTGGACCATCGCCCAGATCCCCTGTGGGGCCGGCGATCTCGAGCAGTTGATCTGTGATGGCAAGACCCTACGCGGCTCGATCGAGCCCACCAGCGGCGGCGGTTCCGTGTTTATCGCCCAGGTGACGCTCTATTCAGCTGCGCTCGGCGTGGCGATCGCCCAGGCCTGCTACGCCACAGACGCGAACCATGAGCGTGCGGTGCTCCAAAAGCTGCTTGGGGAGCTCGATCTCGACGGCATCTTGATCCAGGCGGATGCGCTCCACACGCAGCAGGCGTTTTTCGGCAGCTCACGGAGCAGGGGGCCGACTTCCTCCTGACGGTCAAGGCCAACCAGAAGAGCCTCTACCGTCAGATCGCCAACCAGCTGCTCGGAAAGCGCCACATCCCTTTCAGGGCAACGGATCACGAGGTTGGCCACGGGCGTGACATCACCTGGGCCCTGCGGGCCAAAGAAGCGCCAGACCACATCAAGGTGAACTGGCAAGGTGCCAGCTGGATTGCAGAGGTCATCGCCACCGGCACCCGCGATGGCAAGCCGTTCAAGGCCACCCACCGATTCATCACCAGCCTGAGAACAACCCCAGATACGTTGCTGCGACTGGTGAGAGAGCGCTGGAGTCTGGAGAGCTGGCACTGGATCCGTGACACCCAGCTCCGGGAAGACCATCACCGCTACCGCGGCAATGGCGCCGGCGTGATGGCCACACTGCGCACCGCAGCCATGAACCTGCTGCGCTTGGCTGGATTCGACTCAATCCGAGAGGGCCTGCAGGCGGTGATGCATGACATCACGGCACTGCTGGCGATGGCGATGCGTCAACCGCCC
>RFPK01000449.1 GCA_009926195.1 Synechococcaceae bacterium WB4_1_0192
CAAGCCATTCCGATGGCCAGCACGGTGATGCACCGCATGGATCCTCAGACCTATCCAACGGAGGCGAGCTGGCGAGAATTCGCTCGAGACACCAAGGTGCCAATCACACCCGCCAGTCTGGCCGAACGCACCATCGCGCTGATGGAGCGCAAGCATCCCGGCAAACAGCTGATGTTTGTGGTGGATGAGGTGGGCCAGTACGTGGCCCGCGACATCCAGAAGATGCTGGATCTGCAGGCGATCGTGCAGCAGCTCGGCGTGAAGGGTCGGGGCAAGGTGTGGGTGATGGTCACCTCCCAGGAGAAGCTCTCCGATGTGGTGGGCTATCTCGACGACAACCGCACCGAGCTTGCCCGCCTGCAGGACCGCTTCCCCTACAAGCCGGTGCTGGAGCCCTCTGATATCGCCGAGGTCACCAGCCGGCGGGTGCTCGGCAAGAACAGTGCCGGCGAGCAGACCCTGCAGGGGCTGTTCCAGCAGCACCAGGGGCGGCTGGCCAGCCACACCAAGCTCGACACCAAGATCCGGTTGCCCGAGCTCACCGGCAAAGCATTCGCCGACCTCTACCCCCTGCTGCCGTATCAGATCGAGCTGATCATTCAGGTGGTGTCGGGCCTGCGCCTCTCCGGGGGCGCCAGCAAGCAGTTCGGCGGTGCCAACAGGGCGATCATCAAGCTCGCCCAGGAGCTGCTCACCAATCCACAGAGCGGCCTGGCCGAGGAGGCACTGGGAGCGCTGGTGACGCTGGATCGGGTCTACGACCTGCAGAGCAACAACATTGATTCGCAGTACAGAGGGAAGATCAGCGACATCGCCACCAAGGCCAGCCACCCTCTGGCGGTGCCGGTGGCCAAGGCGATCTGCCTGCTGCAGTTCGTTGATCAGGTGCCGGTCACCGAGCGCAACATCGCCGTGGTGCTCCACCCCCGGGTGGATGGCGACTCGCTCGAATCGGAGGTGCAGGCAGCCTGCCTGCACCTGGAGGAGCGCAACCTGATCCGCAAGGCCGACGGCCAATACCGCATCCCCAAACCAGAAGAGGAGGACTGGGAGCAGGTGCGCAGTCAGCAGGCGCCCTCTGCCCAGGATCGCCACAACCTGCTCCAGGA
>RFPK01000450.1 GCA_009926195.1 Synechococcaceae bacterium WB4_1_0192
CTTGATCAAAGTTCCACTGGCCGCCAAGCGGCTGAGCGCTCTTGCCCGTCCCCTCCATCAGCACGCCGAAGCGACGGCGGCCCTCCCGGTAGAAGAACTCCAGGCGCAGCTGCTTGTGGCGGCCGGCCCAGGCGGCGAAAGCGTCGCGGCTCCAGAGGAAAGCGTTGCTCGGCAGCCACACCAGGGGGATCGCCAGCTGGAGCGCCTCGATCGCGGCGCGGAATCCCCGGTCGGCCGGCTCCATCACGCGCAGCTCCGTGATGCCGTGCTCCTGGATCCAGCGGTCCACGGCCTCCGCGAAGCTGGTGGCGATGCGGTGGTCCACCGTCCAACCCGCCTCGCGCAGTTCAGCGGCGAAGTGGCGCATGGCACTCCACACCAACACTAACTTCTGGCGGTGGTAGGCCCGGCGGCCCAGAACCGAGCTGCTCTCCACCAGCAACACCCGGCTCGTGCCCTGCTCGGCGCTGGCCAGGGCCGCCTGGCCCAGGTCCATCTGGTCGCCCAGCACCCAGATTCCCACCGTCACCGCTGCTCTCCCCGCTGGCTTCAGGCCACGCTCTCGCCGGCCAGGCGGCAGGCGCGCCGGGCCACCGCCCGGGCATGGCCCCGCTCCACCAAGCCGGCCGCCGGGCTGAGGCGGCCGTCGCGGCAGTCCACCCACACCCGTTCGTGGTGCCCCTGCTGATCGCTCAGGCGCAGGCGCAGCTGGAAGTGGTGCTTGGCGCTGCGGCTGATCTCATCGCCGCACACCGGGCCGATGCAGAGCCCTGGGGCGGCGATCGCTGGCTTAGCGCCCAGGACCAGCCCGGCCATCAGCAGGCAGGCGACGGCGAGGGAGATGAGATGCCTCAACCGGCCAGCTCCAGGGGGTGTTCATTCTCCTGGTCCAGCGCTGCCGTTGCGGTGTCCAGGTCCTTCGGATCCAGCGCGTCGGGGCCCTCGGGCGCCAGGGCCGCGTCTGGCCCATCACCATCCAGGCCCGGATGGAAGTAGTCCCACACCACCCGCGCCAGACCGGGGCCCATGCCCGGTGCGGCGGCCAGGCTCTCTGGGCTGGCCAGCTGGATGGCATCGATCGAGCGGAAATGGGCCAGCAGGTCGCGGAT
>RFPK01000046.1 GCA_009926195.1 Synechococcaceae bacterium WB4_1_0192
CAGCCACGATCTTATCCGCAGTTGAACAAGCCTGCAACTCCGGGGGCCAGCGCTCACTGCAGAACAATCAGGCCATTTCTCAGGTTTCCTTTGGCTTCTGCCCTAGGTCAAATTGCCTACAGGTGTGGGACCAGCTCGTCGAGCTGTTGAACTGTCCACGTTAGACACGCAGACAGCCCAGTCGGCCAGTTCGGGTTGCGAACGGGCCATCATCGTTTGCAGATTCTACTCGCTACGGCTTATTTCCTTGCGCGTGTTTATCGTCTCAAGCTGGCGCTGGCTTGATCTCTCGCACGCGCAGCGCGATGATCGCCATCACACCGCCGCAGTGCGGGCAGCGGATTGGTGGTTTGGGCTGGGGTCGCCAGGGGTCCGGCAGCACCACGCGCAGCAGCAGTTGCACCACCTGCAGCAGCTTCTGGCTGTGGCCATGCAGCAGGCCGTAGTCGCGGGCACGGCGGAAGCGTTTGGGCAGCACATGGCGCAGCAGCATCCACAGGAACTCCGCGCCGGGCAGGCTCTGGATCAGTACCGCACCGCTGTTGTCGCGGATGCGAAAGGTGATCAGGCCATCGCGATCGCTGAGGATGTCCTTCTCGGGGAGCACACCGCGGTAGAGGTAGCGACCCAGATACACCAGCGCCTTGTGGCCACTGCCGACGGATTGGCAGTGCACCACCCAATCCCTTGGGATCGTTGCCTGCACGCGCAAACCGGCCCTGCGCATGCCGTCCAGCCATTTGGCGCGGAACACCTTGGCCAGGTTGGCGGCCGGGAAGAGGTAGCCCTTCTCTTTCGTCCGCCAGGTTCGCTGCTGGCCTCCTTGCCGCCCGGCTGCTGCTGGCTGGTGGTGGATGGCACCAGCAGGAACGATCAGGTGCACGTGGGGATGGAAGTCCAGGCGGCGGCTGTGGGTATGCAGCACCGCATGGGCACCGGTGATCCCCTTGAGCCGGGGATCCCTGCGGGCAAAGGAGTCCACCGTCTGCCAGGCGGTTTTGAGCAGCAGGTCGTAGCAGCTGCGTTGCTGGCTCCAGAACAGCGGCCGCAACTGGGCCGGCACCGTGAAGGTGATCAGGAAATACTCCACCGGCAGCAGCTTGGCTTGCTGCCGCTCGATCCAGCGCTGGCTGTCCTTGTGCTGGCAGTGGGGGCAGCTGCGGTGGCCGCAGGAGTGGGGAACCTTGAGGCTTTGCCTGCAATCGCTGCAGCGGAGCACCATCAGGTCTCCGCCCTGGCGGCGGCAGCGCCGCATCGCCTGCAGGGCCTGGCGGTGGCTGGGCAGCAACTGGCGGCCATGCAGCCGCTCCAGTTCGCCCTGGTGGCGTTCGACCAACTCGGAGAGCAACACCATCACACGCCCTCCTCCCAGCGCAGCTGGAAGCCATCAAGGAGCCTCTCGATGCGCTCACTGCTGCTCTGGCGCACCACCTGGGTGATGTGGGCGTAACGAGCGGTGGTGTTGCTATGGCTGTGGCCCAGCAACGACTGGATCAGCCTCAGGTCCATCCCCTGCTCCAGCAGGTGGGTCGCATAGGCATGGCGCAGGCTGTGGACCGTGAGTTTTTTCTGGATGCCACAGTCCAGCCGTGCTGCCCTCAGGGCTGCCTGCACCCCACTGGCATCCATCGGTGCACTGGCGATGCGCACGATGATCTGGTGACCGGCCGGAGAAGGGAACAGCAGCCGTGGGTGGCGGTGGCTGCTCCAGAAGCGGCGCAGCGCCTGCAGGGTCAACGCCGGCAGGGGGACGTAGCGATCCTTGCCGCCCTTGCCATCGCGGATGTGCACGCGCCGCTGGCTGCCATCAATGTCAGCGACCTCCAGAGCCAGACACTCGCTGATCCGTAGCCCCAGGCTATAGACCACCAGCAGAAAGATCCGGTAGCGCAACTTGCATACCGTATTAATAAGTAGCTGTACTTCCTCCCGGGTCGGAATATCGGGGAGAGTGCGCACACGCGGCGGGCGGATGATCTTGATCCATTCCATCTCTCGCTCCAGCACATAGCGGTGAAAGAACTGCAGGCTGGAGAGGTCGACCTTGATCGTGCTCCAGGAGTATTGCTCCAGCAGGGCAGAGAAGTAGTCTTTCAACTCATCAGGCTGGAGGTCATCGGGGCAGCGGCCAAAGTGTCCGGCTATCCGATAGAGCGTGCGTCTGTAACTGTCGATCGTCTTATCGCGCAAACCATGCAGCTGCATGGCCTGCGTCATTGCATCTAAGATTTTGTCAAATCGGGCCTGCTCGGCAGGATTCATGGGTCATGCCTCCAGAAGGAAAGATGAAGGAATGCAGCGCATTGGTGGATGCGCATTCAGGAGCGGCGTGGTCGCAACGGCGACGCAATGGCTGGCCTTGACAGGGACTGGGCTATAGTTGGCTGTTGCAATCTGCCGCGTAGCGGCTTAGTTCAACTCGTTCTTGGGTGGATCCGCATAAAATGCCCCCGCGTCGCCTCCCTTCCGCATAAGACATCCCCTTCCCTCGGGTCTTCATCCAAGAGTGCCTGCGCCATCTGGGATCTGGATCGCTACCCTCTCAACCCTGCCAGATTATCCGGATCCGCATAACATTGCTACAGGCTGGCTCTGATCGGTCTCGCGGCTGCGGCTGGGGGTGCCTGCGTGAATGCCCTGAACTCGGCCTCCGGTCTTTACGACCAGCCCCTCAGTGAGGCGCTCCATCAGCTGCTGGCTGGCCAGCAGCCGGGGCTGCATCAGCTGGAGCCGCTCGACCCGGCGGAAGCCCCCCAGCGTCTGGCCCGTTACCTGCGCCAGCTCAGTGAGATCGCCCTGGCGGCGCTGCCTGAGGTCCAGAAGCAACAGCAGCAGCTGGATCTGGTGAACCAGATCGTGACCCTGCTGCACGGCCATGCCCCAAGGGCCATCCATGCCGGTGATCAGCTCCATCCCAGTGCCCGCCTGCTGCAGGAGCTGCGGGCGGCGCCGCTGCTGCCGAACGAGGCACCGCTGGCGCGGCCCCTGATTCCCCTCGCCGATGGCACCCTGCTGGTCAATGCCCCCAGCGAGCCCTCGGTGGGCCTGGCCTTGCAGGCGGAGGTGCCTTCAGCGGATCGGATCGATCTGCTCTGCGCCTTCATCCGTTTCAGCGGTCTGCGGTTGCTGCAGCCGGTGCTGGCTCAGCACCTGGCCGCCGGGCGGGCGCTGCGCCTGCTCACCACCGTCTACATGGGCGCCACCGATCGCAAGGCGCTCGACTGGCTGGTGGCCCACGGCGCCGAAGTGCGCGTCAGCAGCGATACGCGTCGCACTCGCCTGCACGCCAAGGCCTGGCTGTTTCATCGCCAGTCCGGCGCCAGCACCGCCTACATCGGCTCCTCCAATCTCTCGGCCGCTGCCCTGCTCGATGGCCTGGAGTGGAACGTGCGGCTGGCCGCGCTGGAAACACCGGCGATGTTGCGCAAGGTGGAGGCCAGCTTTGAGGCCTACTGGCAGGAGGGTGAGTTCGAGCCCTATGCCGCCACCGCTGAGCAGGCCGCCCGGCTTGATCATCAGCTCGCCCTGGCCCGTGGTGTTGACCCCGCCGCTCTTCCCGGCGCCGCTGCGGTGTGGTTCGATCTGCGGCCCTATGCCTACCAGCGCGAGATGCTTGAGGCTCTGGCGGCTGACCGCTCCCTGCATGGGCGCTGGCGCAACCTGGTGGTGGCCGCCACCGGCACCGGTAAGACCGTGCTCGCCGCCTTCGATGTGGCCCGCTTGCCGATCGATTTTCCGGCGCAGTTCCCCTCGCCCGAGCCGCCGCCGCTGCTGCTGATCGCCCATCGCAAGGAGATCCTGCAGCAGGCCCTGGCCACCTTCCGCCAGGTGCTGCGCGATCCCAGCTTCGGGGAGCTCTATGTGGATGGTGAGCTGCCGCGCCAGTGGCGGCATGTGTTCGCCTCTGTGCAATCGCTCGCGCAGCGCGACCTGGCTGAGATCCCCGCCGATCGCTTCGCGGTGGTGATCGTGGATGAGTTTCACCATGCCGCCGCCGCCAGCTATCGCCGCTGGCTTGATCACCTCCGGCCGCAGCTGCTGCTGGGGCTCACCGCCACGCCCGAGCGGGCCGATGGGCTCGACATCCTGCATTGGTTCGGTGGACGCATCGCGGCGGAGCTGCGCCTCTGGAGTGCCCTCGATCAGGGCCTGCTCGCCCCCTTCCACTATTTCGCCGTGGCGGATGCCACCGATCTCTCCGCTCTGGAGTGGCGCCGTGGTGGCTATGCACCAGCCCAGCTCAGCGCCCTCTACACCGGTGATCACCGCCGCGCCGATCTGATCCTCAGCGAGCTGCACAAGCTCGTGGCCGACCCAGGCCGCATGCGCGCCCTCGGCTTCTGCGTGAGCGTGGAGCACGCCCGCTTCATGGCAGAGCGCTTCTGCGCCCGTGGGCTGGCCGCCGCTGCACTCGATGCCTCCACCCCCGCCGAGCAGCGCCAGCTCGCCCTGCGCCGTTTGCAAACCGGTGAGTTGCAGATCCTGTTTGCCGTTGATCTGTTCAACGAAGGCCTCGACATCCCCGCGATCGACACCGTGTTGCTGCTGCGACCCACCGAGAGCGCCGTGGTGTTCCTGCAGCAGCTCGGCCGAGGTCTGCGCCTCTCGCCCGACACCGGCAAGAGCTGCCTCACGGTGCTGGATTTCATCGGTCAGCAGCACCGCCGCTTTCGCTTTGATCTGCGCTACCGCGCCCTGCTCGGCATCAGTCGCCGCCAGCTGCAGGAGCAGCTGGCCCAGGGCTTTCCGTTCCTGCCGCCCGGCTGTCGCCTCGTGCTGGATCGCGTCGCCAGCGAACGGGTGCTGGCCAATCTGCGTCAGTGCCTGCCCACCCGTCGCCCCCAGCTGCTGGAGGAGCTGCGATCCCTCGCGGCCGAGGGCACGCTCCACCCCGCCAGCTCCCTGGCCGATTGGCTCAAGGCCCTGGCGATGGAGCCGGCCGACTTCTACGGCATCCGCGCGGCCTCCTTCACCGCCCTGCGCCGCGAGCTCGGCTGGCTCAGCGCCGCGCCCCATCCCGAGGAGGAGCGGCTGACGCGGGCGATCGGCTCCGGCCTCTTGCATCAGGACGATCCCCACCGCCTGCAGGCCCTCGCCGCTGCCCTGGCCGCCCCGGCACCACCGGACCCCGAGCGCCTGGCTGAGCGTGAGGCCCGCCAGTGGCAGATGCTGATCGCCCAGCTGCTCGGCAGCGGCCGTCACTGGTTGCCGCTGCCCCAGGCGCTGCCGTTGCTCTGGGCCGTGGGCCCCTGGCGCGAGGAGCTGCGTCAGCTGCTGCTGCTCCTGGCCGAGCGCTGCGACCATCGCCTGCACCCCCTGCCCTGGGCGCTGCCGGTGCCGCTGCGGGTTCATGGCCGCTACTCCCGCGCCGAGATCCTGGCGGCCTTCGCCGCTCTCGACGACCGCGGCGCCCCCCGCAGCCACCGCGAAGGCGTGCTCTGGCACCAGGCCAGCGGCACCGATCTGCTGTTCATCACCCTGCGCAAGAGCGAAGCCCTGTTCTCCCCCAGCACCCGCTACCGCGACCTGGCCCTCGGACCGGGCCTGTTTCACTGGGAAAGCCAGAGCACCACCACCGCCGCCTCCAGCACCGGCCAGCGCTACATCAATGGCGGTTCACGCGTGCTGCTGTTCGTGCGCGAGCAACGGCGGCAGGGCACCATCACCGAGCCGTTCCTGTGCCTCGGCTTTGCCACCTACGTGAGCCACGAAGGCGAACGCCCGATGGCCATCCGCTGGCGCCTCGAGCGCGAAATCCCCGCAGCCTGGCTGCCGTGCTGTTGTCTGGCGTAGGGGCGGGGTGACGGCGGCTCACTTCGCCACGCTGAGTGGAATGTTCGGACTCTCGGGGTTCACATCCAGGCTCTGCAACTGGGGCCGCAGCACCAGGTCCATGTCTTCCATGGGGATCGCACCCAGCAGCACCTCGTTGCCCAGCACCATGGCGCCCGTGAAGCAGCGGCGATTGCGGAAGCGCACTTCCACGGGACCCACATAGGGCACTGTGCGGCGGTGGCCATCGGCCAGCACCACCTCGCGTCGCTCCAGTTCCGCCAGGCTCAGCTGGATCGCCAGATGTTCGGGAATGCAGAGATGCACGGCCCCGCTATCGGCCAGGGCCGACACCTCCAGCGGCGCCAGCTCCGGCTGGGTGGGGTTGCTGAGGGAAACGAGGCCGCGAATCAATCCCATGGGTCAAGGCTAGCCAGAGAGCCCTGGTTGGGCCGGCCGATGAATCAATCGAGCCCTCAGCAGTTTCTCCACACACTGCTGGGCATGGAAGACCACGGCATCACGCAGACCACGGCTCATCCATGCAGAACCTCGCCGTGGTCGACCGCTGCGCGAACGACTGGATCCCCGCCCCGATAGCGAATCTCCACCTCCTCCGGCCGGCGCACCAGCAGATCGAGGGGGAAAGGCGCCAGGCAGTGCTGGCGCATGTCCCGGATCATGGCCAGGTGGCGCCCCTCGAAGGGCATCACCACCAGGATGTCGGCATCGGAGTCCCAGTGCCCCTCACCACGGGCCAGGGATACCGAAGAGGATCACCTTCTCAGGTGCGTACTGCTCCACCAACTGCTGGGTGAACGCCAGTAGCGCGTCGCGGGTGACCAGTGGGGCAGCGGTGGTTGTCATCGCCTTCATCATCGCGCCGCTCACCCCTTGCCGCAGTCGCTGACCATCGCTTTTGCTGGGGAGCTGATCCAGTCTGCTCGCCTTGACGGACGACCCCACCACCACAGCTCTGGAGACACTGGATGCCGGCGTGATTGCCTGCAAGGGCATCCGCTCCACCAGTGAGTTCCCCAGGGATCTCGCCGGGCTGAGCGCTGAGCAGATCGCGCACCACTACGGCGCGATGCGCAACAGCCATGCCTCCCTGGTGCGCGCCCGCGGGCAGCTGCAGCGCCGCTCGCGCGAGCTGCGGGAAGCCCGCGACAGCTTCCTCGCTCGCCTGCACGGCTATGAACAGCGCCTGGCCGTGATCGGTCAGGAGAAGGCCGAGGCCCTGGCCATCGCCCAGGAGCTGCACCGCGAGCTGGAGGCGTTCGAAACCAGGCAGGCTCAACTTGATCGCGTCCTCACCGATCTCGAGGACGCCAAGGAGCAAGCCGGCTTCTGGAGCATCCTGCGCATCACCGAACTGATCGACAGGATGCGCACCCTGCTGCGCGGCGGTCACTGAACCGATGGCAGAGCTCAGTGATCGCTTTGCCGAGCTGATGGCTCGCATGGCCCGAACCGACGCCGATCTGTTTCGCACCCTCGGCGAGCAGAACGCTTCGGTGCGAGAGCTGGTGGATGCGCTCACCCCCACCGCTGCTGACCCATGCCCTGAGTCAGCTCCCCAGTCCGCAGCGGCGGCTCTTGGGCCTGCCTCGCTGCTGCCGTTGCCGGACTGCAGCCTGCCAGCGCTCAAGGCTCGTTTCCCCCGCGCCGCCGATGCGCAGGCCTGGGCCGAGCAACGGCTCGGCCCGGCCCCGAAGAAAGCCACCTGGGCGGTGCTGGTGCAGACCTTCCAATCCGGCGCCTGGCCCGTATCGGCTCCGAAGGCCCCGCCCCGAGCCACCGCGCTCACCGTCGCCCAGCTGGATCAACGCCTGGAGGCCATGGAGCAGCGCCTCAACCAGCGCCTCAGCCGGCTGGAGGAGCTGCTGGCCCGCGTTCTTGGGAGCGCTCAGGGTTGAGGGGCGTTCAGCTGCTCCAGCAGCTGTTCAGTCGGCCCAGTTCACCAGCTGGAGCCCATCGATGCGGGCGAATTCGCTCACGTTGTGGCTCACCACAGTGGCGCTGATAGCCAGGGCGTGACAGGCAATCCAGAGGTCGTTGGCACCGATCGGTGTGCCCCGCCGTTTCAAGGTGGTGGCCTGAATGGCGTAGTGATGGCAGATCTCAGGTCCCTGTGGGTAAAGAACCGGTACCAGGCGTCTCAGGGCGTCCAGCTGCAGCAGGGTGGCCTCACGCCGTTGGCTGCCCTCGGCGCCACGCAGCAGCTCCGCCCAGGTGATGAACGACATGGCGATGCTGTCGTCGTCGGGGAGGGCGTCGATGCGTTCGGCAACCTGAGGCGGACGGTTCTTGATGAGATAGATGAGGATGTTCGTATCCAGCAGGTAGATCACAGCGCTTCCCGTTCCTGATCTGCTTCCGTGTTAATCCGGTGTCGCTCCAGTGCTGCCAGGAAGTCAGGTTCAAAGCCTGCGAGTGCGTCGATCAGGGCTTGTCCCCGCTGGCTTGGGCAGGGGTGGATGATCAGATCTCCATCTGGTGTGCGGCTGATCTGCACGCGATCCGTTCCAAGGCGAAACTCGGCCGGGATGCGAACGGCCTGGCTGTTGCCGTTCATGAAAACGCGACTGGGCAGAACCTCCACAAGACCAATCCCGGCGTGTGTACACGCTAGTGCATACATGCCGGCCTGGCGGATCGCTCCTCCTCAGGATGAACAGCTGTAGTGCGAGATGCCGCCGGCGTTGAAGAACTCCAGCGGTTTGCGCTGGCTGAGCTGGGAGGCCACCGGTGTGGCCGGATCCCCGTAGGGCTGGCTGAAGGCCTGCTGCAGGTCCTGCACCAGGCTGGGGTCGCCCTGGGCGGCCCGTTCGTAGGCCGGGGCGATCAGCCATTCGCGCCAGGTGATCGCCGGGTTCGCGGCCCGCAGCGCCCGGGCGGTGGCCTCTGGATCAGCGCTGCTGCCGATCGCCCCATGCCAGCGCTGCAGCCACTGCAGCCACTTCTGATCCAGCGCCTCGCTGCCGGGTGCGTAGAAGCTCTCCTGCAGGGCTTCCGCCTGCGTGGGCAGGTCCGACAGCCGCCGGAACAGCAGCGTGTAGTCCGCCTGGCTCTGCCGCATCAGCTGCAGCAGCTCGCTCACCAGGTCCGCGTCGTAGCGGCTCAGGCCGAGCTTGCGGCACCACATCGCTTCCAGCGCCTGCGTCATCACCGCCGCGAAGTCCTCGCGGATGCGATCGAGGTGGGCCAGGGCGTCGGGGGCGTCCGCCAGCAGCGGCCGCAGCGAGCGCCAGAACATCTCGTAGTTGGCTTCCGCCGCCTGCGGTTGGTTGAAGAATGCGAAGTGGTCGCCGCCGCCGGTCCACGGTTGGAAGCGGGGATCAAACAGCTCGCAGAAACCGAAGGGGCCGTAATCGAGCGTGTTGCCGCCGGCGGCGCAGTTGTCGCTGTTGAAATTGCCCTGGCAGTAGCCCACCCGCAGCCAGTTCGCCACCAGCGCCGTGAGCCGCCCGCGGAACAGCTCGGCCAGCTGCAGCACCTGCTCGTTGAACGTCAGGGCTGGATCGATCTCGCTGCGGTAGTTGCGCTCGATCAGGTGCGCCACGATCAGCCGCAGCTCATTGAGCGCCTGCGGGTGCGCGCCGCGGCGGGCGCGGCGGGCGAACAGCTCCAGCTGGCCCACCCGCAGGAACGAGGGCGCCACCCGCGTGGTGATCGCCGCCGGGTTGTCCACCAGCACGTCCGGATCAAACGAGCGGGAGTTCGCCGCATACCAGGGCCGGCGCACCCGCTCCACCACTGACATCAGCAGCGTCAGCGAGCGGGATGTGGGCACCCCCAGGGCGTGCATGAACTCCTGGGCCAGGAATTCACGCACGCTCGAGCGCAGCACGGCGCGGCCGTCGGCGCCGCGGCAGTAGGGCGTCGGCCCGCCGCCCTTGAGCTGCAGCTCCCAGCGCCGGCCCTCGAACACCCCCTCGAACACCGAGATCGCCCGGCCATCGCCATAGCCGTTGCCGGTGCCGAACGGACACTGCTGGATGTATTCGCTGCCGTAGATCGACAGGGCGTAGCCCGTGGCCCAGCCGTAGGGCTGCATCGGCGCCTGCGCCACGCTGATGTCGCCCGAGAACAGACGCTGAAACTGCGGATCAGCCGCCAGCGCCTCGCTCAGCCCCAGTTCGTTGAACAGCGCCGGGCTGAACGCCACCAGCTGCGGTTCCGGCAGCGGTGTGGGCCGCACCGGCACGTAATGGCCCGAAAACACCTGGCGCGGCTGGTGATCGCAGCCATCGGCCGTGGCCTGCGGATCGCTGCGCAGTGCCTCCAGCAGTGAATAGTCGGCCCGCTGCGCGAACGCCGCGAAGCTGCTGGTTTCCGGCCTGGTTGGTGTTGCGGCTGGCGCTGGGGATGGCACGGCGGATCGCCCTGACGCGGAGCGCACCATCATGGCGAGGCTTCCGCGTGGTAGCTGCTGCGCACCAGCGGCCCCGAGCGCACGGCCGCGAAGCCCAGCTCGCGGGCGATGGCGCCCAGCTCCTCGAATTCGGCCGGGCTCCAGTAGCGCTGCACCGGGATGTGCGCCAGGGAGGGGCGCAGGTACTGCCCCAGGGTGAGGCGCTGGCAGTCCACGGCGCGCAGGTCGCGCAGGGTCTGCACCACCTCATCCCTGGTTTCACCCAGCCCGAGCATCAGGCCGCTCTTGGTGGGGATCTGCGGCGCCAGCTGCCGCGCCGCCGCCAGCAGCCCCAGGGAGCGGCGGTAGGTGGCGCCGCGGCGCACCTCCCCCTGCAGCCGCTCCACCGTTTCCAGGTTGTGGTTGAAGCACACCGGCGCGGCCGCCAGCACCGTCGCCAGCCGCTGCCGCTGGGCGGCGACCGCCTGCTGTTCCTCGCGCAGGCCGCCCCAGAAGTCCGGCGTCAGCACCTCGATCGCCACCGCCGGTGTACGGGCCCG
>RFPK01000451.1 GCA_009926195.1 Synechococcaceae bacterium WB4_1_0192
GGTCCATGAATGCGGCGGGGAATGCACGAGCTGGCCTCGCTCCTTGCATTCCATCGCCTCATGAATCTCCCGGCAGCAGGGAAACTGCGAACGACGGGCCCCACCCTGGAGAGGCCCCGAGCAAGCCCATCCGCAGGCCAGCGCCCTTGGCTCTGCTGTGTGCTCTGCGGAACATGGCCAACCCCCTCCGACGTTGTCATGGTCGGAGCAGACCCATGACGGATGTTATGAGCTTGCAGGAGCTGGAGCGCCTGGTGGATGACGCAGAAGCCGATCCAACCCTGCAACGCGCTCTGCGGCATTGCCGCTCCCGCAAGGAGCTGATCCTGGCGGCGCGGCGCTTGGGCTACCGCATCACCCGGCTCGACCTGCTGCGCGCCTGGCAGGAGGAGCAGCGCCAGGCTGTCAGCCCGTGAATGCCCCAGGGCGGGCTGCAGTCACCCTCCTGCAGGATCCGTTCCAGCGGCTGCCAGAGGGAATTGGCTCGGTGGTTGGAGGAGCGGCCGCAGCCATGAACCCCAACCCTGACACCGCGATTAGGGTTGGGGAACTGTCCATGCGGTCGGCGAGAGCCGCTGCCGTCATGACTCCAGCCGATCCAGCCATTCAGGAGCCGGAAGCTCCTCTCTCGATTCGCCGCCGCCAGCGTGACGGCAGACGGGTCGTGGCGGTGAGCAGCTCTGTGAGTGCCATGGATGCCCTGCGGGCCCGCATTCGTGCCCAGAGCAAAACGGTGGCCGATCACATCGCGGCTGATCCTGAGGCCCAGGGGTTCATCGACGATTGGACCACCCCTGAGCCCATCAGCCGCTGACGAGCAGCGTGGAGCTCAAGGTCGGGCAGATCGTCACTGTTGACTGGTGCAAGGAGCCAGACGACCCCGTTCAGGCCATTCCTGATCTGAGGTGGTGCTGCGTTGTGCTGCAGGTGGCTGTAGTCACTCAATGGTTCAACCGCTGCATCTGCCAGGTGACCAGGGTGCCCACCGGGCTCCAGAGCAGATAGGGCACCAGCAACCAGGCCGCTGCTGCACTACCCGCTGCCACGGCGATGGTGAGCGCCACGCCCCACACCCAGCCCGCAAAGCCGATCACGGTGCCGCTGGC
>RFPK01000452.1 GCA_009926195.1 Synechococcaceae bacterium WB4_1_0192
GTTGCCGTTCTGGCCGCCGGCCTGGGCCTCTGGGCCTGGCAGCGGCGACTGCCGGCGGAGTTGCTCACCCTGCAGGCTGTGCTGGAGCGCCTGAGCCGCGGCAATGATCTCGGCCGCGAGCCGATCCACCTGATGGTGACCTCCGGCAGCACCAGCGCCCGGCTGGCGGAGCAGCGGGGGCTATGCAAGCCGGAGCAGTGCGATCTGTTCGCCCAGCTCAACCCCTACCGCCACTACGGCAACGGCTGGGATGAACTGATCCGCCAGGCCCATGCCCTCGGCGATATCGAGGGCTGGTCGACATCCAGCGGCACGGTGATGCTGCCGCGGGCCACATTCCGGGCCTACGGAGCCCACATCGGCTACCTGAGCTGCACCGTGGCCCACGAGATCGCGCACATCCGTCGCCATCACATGTTCGAGCAGAGCGTTCACGACAGCCATCAGCTGCGCAACCTGCCCGAAGATCAGGCCCGGCGCCGCAGCATGGCCCGCTCCCAGCAGCTGGAACTGGAGGCCGATCGCGATGCCGCCACGATGCTGGCCCGCGCGGGTGTGAAAGGCCGCGTGTGTCTCGACGACCTGCGGTTCATGTACCGCTCCATCGGCGACGGCAGCCCGGCCGCGCGCGACCATTCGGTCCAGGCCTTGGGTCGCGTCTTCGCCGTCATCAGGCGCGCATTGGCGAGATCGGCCGCCGTGCGGATGCGCTGGCGCCGCATGTACTCGGGCGTGCACACCGGGCCGATCCATTCGGTGACCAGTTCGCGCACCACCACGTCTTGCGGCGGCGGCACCATGGTGTTGCGGATCGCCACACCGATGTTCTCGCGGATCACGTCGACCGGCCCGTAGTTCACGTTGAACTGCAATTCGACCTGCGGATAGTCCTGATAGAAGCGCGACAGCCGCGGAATCAGCCAGTGCGTCAGGATCGATGCGGAGCACGACAGCGTGAGCGGCCCGGGCTGCAGCTGATCGAGCGTGGACTGCAGCAGACGGATGGCTGCTGCCACGCCCTCTGCAAGCCGCTGCCCTTCGGCGGTGGGTGTGAGCGTACCGGGGCCGCGCGAGAGCAGTTGCACACCCAGCAGGTCTT
>RFPK01000453.1 GCA_009926195.1 Synechococcaceae bacterium WB4_1_0192
TGAGGCCCTGGCCGTCCACCTCGCGGCGCAGCACGCCCAGCTGGATCAGCCAGATCAGCAGGTCTTCGGTGTGGTTGACGCTGAGGGGGGAGCGGCTGAGCTCTTGCTGCTCTGGATGCAGGGCGATCTGCGTGCTGCTGAGCGCCTGCTGATCCAACGCTTGATAGAAGGCCAGCCGGAACGGCAGGCAGCGCACCGCCTGGCGGGCCCGTTGCAGGGCGCGGTGCTCTTGCTGGCTGGCGGTGCTCACGCAACCTGAATGGCTGCTGCCATTCTCAGGGGCAGCCCTTCACCGCTGTTGTGCTGCTTCTGGCTTCCGCCTCCCCGGCTCGCCGGCGCCTGCTGGAGCAGGCGGCCATTCCCCATCGCGTGCGGGTGAGCGGCGTGGATGAAGAGGCGATCAAGGATCCCGATCCGGCCCAGCTGGTGCAGCGGCTGGCGCAGGCCAAGGCCCAGGCGGTGCATCAGCTGCTGGCGGACGCAGCGCCTGGGGAGGAGCCGATCACGGCGGTGCTGGGCTGCGATTCGGTGCTGGCGTTCGAGGGGGAGGTGTTTGGCAAGCCCCTCGATGCAGCGGAGGCGGTCACCCGCTGGCGGCGCATGGCCGGCGGCTGGGGGGAGCTGCATACCGGCCACTGCTTACTGGCGGTGGGTGCTGCGCGGGAGTGTCCGGTTCCGGATATCCATGGATATCCAGCGGCGGAGCAGCTCGCAACCATCACCACCCGCGTGCAGTTCGCTGATCTATCGCTGGCCGAGATCGAGGCCTATGTGGCCAGCGGTGAGCCGCAAGGCAAGGCGGGCGCCTATGCCATTCAGGGGCGCGCTGCCATGATGGTGTCGTCGATCAGTGGCAGTTATTCTGGCATCATGGGGCTTCCTCTGTACGAGACGGCGCAACTGCTGCGCTCGTTCGGCTTCAAACTTTGACCTCCCGATGCAACAAGACATCCTAATCAATTGGTCACCCCAGGAAACCCGTGTGGCAGTGGTGGAGAACAACGCTGTTCAGGAGTTGCACATCGAGCGCACACTGGAGCGCGGTTTGGTGGGCAATGTCTACCTGGGCCGCGTGGTGCG
>RFPK01000454.1 GCA_009926195.1 Synechococcaceae bacterium WB4_1_0192
TATACTCTTATTAAATCTTTTTGATAATTTTATTATACATTCGCTAATATCTGTATATCTAATACTATATTTTTTAGTTAGTCGCATAATATCTACAAAATCGTTGTAGTCTTCTTCATAGAACACACACTTTATTCCTCTCAGTCTTCTTCGTCTTAACTCACCTATATCAATCTTACCCTTATCCTCTATCTTACGGATAAGAATGTTTCGTATAATAGGATCGTCTATAGAGACTAAAAGCGTGTCTAGTAATAGTTTCCTAGAAGTATCAATATGCATCTTAATACTCGATTGGAGTTGAGACATATCCTTGTCACTGAATACTCTTGAGATCTTATTTACCTTATCTCTTAATCCGAATAGTTCATACTTTTGTATATCCCGAAGATATTCTCTGTAGTTTTTATTTTTGCTATAATAGAAGAACTTGTATATATTTGTATACCAATTAGAAGTATATAGATTGACATGTTGTTTACAATAATTCACAAAAATATAGACTATTACATTCCCATATATACAAGTAACTCTATAGTACTTGTATTTCTCACCTGGTCTGACTTGTCTCATATTAGACATGTCTATAGCATCTTCTATATTTACTATATCTTGAAGAGATATATGATTAGAATATAGGATGCGATCTGCATATGTTCTAATATTATCAGGGAGATTTTTACGATAATTAGAGTACCAATCTAGAACATTATCATGGTCGTAGTCACACGAACCATCCGGATTAAAGCTCCACGGATAAGATGTTTCTTTCTTATTACACCCAACAATTTCGACTGTCTTAAAGTATATATTCAAGATTTTGGAATCAAAATTTTGATCGGAATAGCATATTTCTATCATAGGAATAGTATCACCCTCTTCTAGATATGGATAACTTCCACTTACCGAATAATTTTTACAGAACGTGTTTTTTAATACTTGATCTAATTTAGTGTCAAATTCTCTAGATTTAATCGGTATCATTTTATTTATCTCTGTTATAATAAATAATTATGCCTATAAAAAAGATTAAAAAAAGTCCCAAGAGGAGTCCCAAGAACAAGTCTCCTAAGCGTAAG
>RFPK01000455.1 GCA_009926195.1 Synechococcaceae bacterium WB4_1_0192
CTATACGGCCGGCAGCAGGTGCTGATGGGCCGGTGGCGGGTAATCAGCTCACCGTGGGATTGTGAAGAGGCGTAACAGCAGCTGGGCGGTGGTGGGCGTGGCGCCGGATGATGGCCTCACGGGCGGAGACGCCCACCACCCCATCGCTCTTATGAAACGCGAGACCGTCACCCTCGTCGGCCGGGCCCATGGCCTGGCGTTTATCGACGGGAATAGCACCTGGAAGGTCACCATCAACCGTGGCCAGCGCGGGCTGTTCGACTTCAACTGCGTCGCTGACAGCAAGCAGTCGATCGAGGCCTTCGAGGTGATGGACGAGGGGCAACTGATCGGCGTGATCGCCGAGGTGCCGCCCTCCTGGAGCGTTACCAACCTTCAGCTGCTGGTGCAGCGCCTGGAGATCCTGGGCAAGCCTCTCGCCGCGGTGGAGGGCTGATGACCCGCCCCATCCTGGACCACGCAGTGCTCGGCAACCGCTGCTGGGCTTGGGCCGCCGGCTGCTGGCGCGAGTGGTCAAACACTCACGCCGACTGGCTGCCGTCTGATCCGCCTCCGGCAGAAGCAACGCACAGCAACTACCGCACCTTGATCCTCAATCGCCAGTCATGAACCCAGACAACACCCTGCTCGGCCGCTGCACGGTGGCCTACTCCGAGGCCTTTGAGGCCGCCATCACCAGCCAAGCCATCGCCCCGCAATCACGCCGCCGCGGCGTCGCCGCCGTGCTTGAGCACCTGGCGGCTGAGCTGCAGACGCTCAACTCACGCAGTGATCGCTTCAGCGTGCATGAGGCCGCCCTAATGCTCAGGCTCGAAGCTGCTGGTGAGCTCGCCGGCTGGGATGCCGACGAAGCGTGAAGATTCACAACAGCACCACTGCAACCGGCTGGTGCTGCGCAGATGATGACCGCAGGGCGGAGACGCCCGCAACCCCATGAAGTCTGTCTTGCTTCTTGTCCTGGCCCTCTGGGCCATCGTCCACCTACCCACGATCAACCATGAACACGATCAAGTCCATCGCCCTGTCCGACTGGGGCCCGCACATTGAACGCGCCGCCCGGGTGACCGCTGC
>RFPK01000456.1 GCA_009926195.1 Synechococcaceae bacterium WB4_1_0192
CAAACACATCAAACCCACCGCGCCCGTCGCCGAACACCTCCGGAAACTCCAGATCCCAGTGGAAGGGGGTGATGCCCTTGTCGCCTGCGGCCAGCTGCTCGCGGATCTCCTGCACCGTCTCCGCCAGGCCGTCGTCGCTGAAGGTGCCGCTGAGCATCGCCAGATACACCTGCTGCTGATCGGCCCGCTCCTTCGGTTTGCTCCTGGCGAAGAAGGCCGCCACCATCAGATCACCGGCCTGGCGCAGGCCCTCGCTGGCCCGGATCTGCTGCTCCAGCCGTTGCTTCTTGCTGTCGTAATCGGCATCCGTGAGGCTATCGATCCCAAAGCTCTCACGTCGGTCAATCCCCATCTGTTCATAGATGCGGTTCTGATCATCCAGGAAGCCCAGCTGCACCTCCCGCATCGCGGCGCGGATCTCGGCCACTGAATAGCCCACCAGCGAATCACCGCACTTGAGCGCGTGATCCACAAACGTGAACGGCAGCTCCTGGCTGAGCGTCACCAGCCATAGCGAGAGCTTGGCCAGGTTCACCGCAAACGGGTTCTTGTCCACCCCATACAGGCAGCGCTGGGCGATCAGGCGGCGGGCGACGTTGTCCTTATCCCACTCCGCCTTGAAGCCCTCGGGATAGCCCTCGCGCTCCCAGGCCTGCACCAGCCACCCCGCCAGATAGCGGCACACCGCCACCAGGAAGGCACCTGAACCCATCGCCGGATCGCACACCTTCAGATCCAGGATCTGCTCGGCCGTGGGCTGGCCATGGCAACGCTCCAGCCAGGGGCGGAAGGCCTCGGCCACGATCGGTTCGGTGAGCGCCCGTGGCGTGTAGTGGCTGCCGCTGCGGCGCCGCTCGGCCGTGGGTTGCAGGATCAGCGAGCCCGCCGCCAGCCCATTGGGCGTATGCGGCGACAGCTTCCTATCGAGCGCCACACACAGCTCGGCCAGGCTGGTGGCCTCCTTCAGCTCCTTCTTCACCTTGGCCGGCAGCTTCAGCGCCACGCCGGTGTGATCATCGAGCCACTTCTCGCGTTTGCCGGCCGGCTGGGCCAGCAGCTGCTCGCCATC
>RFPK01000457.1 GCA_009926195.1 Synechococcaceae bacterium WB4_1_0192
TCAGCAGCCTGAGCTACCTGCAAGAGCTATTTCGATGCACGCAGCGCATAGTTTTCCTCCTTCGCAGAAGAGCTAGACCAAAACATCATGGCGGGCCATAGGCTCCAGCCTGCAAAGCCGTTCGGAGACAGGGTTCTTGGGTGTCGCTGTGGCCAGCTCAGTGCCAGGATTGGCCAGGTGCTGCCAACTGATTTCCTTGCCCCGCACAGCGCCGCAAGCGTCCCGCTACTGCCTGAGCTTCACGGCGGCTGGCCTGAGGCCTGAGCTTGCCGCCGTCATCGCGGGCATCCACCTGGAGGAGCAGGGCGACTGGAACCGCACCAAGACCGCGGTGTTGGAGCGCAACGCCCTGCAAGCCCGCTCGGCCAGCACCGGCAAACGGCTGGAGTCTGAGCTACGGCAGCGGCTGCAGTGCCTGAACGCCCGCCAGATGGAGCTGCTTGCCAAGGGGACCAGCGATGAACGCATTGCCATGGCTTGGCTGGCCGTGCTCAAGCGCATCCAGATCGCCGCTGACCTGAGCCGTCAGGTGCTCCTGTCCAAGCTCAGCAGCCTGGACCCGGTGCTGCGGCGCTCAGATATGGCGACCTTCTACGAGGACTGCGAACGCGATCACCCCGAGCTGACGGCCCTTGCCCCTTCCTCCCAGCAGAAGGTGCGATCGGCCTTGCTGCAGATGCTCAGGGATGCAGGGCTCTTGGCCGGCAAGGCGGGCAAGGGCGGAACCCTTGGCACAGTGCAGCGACCGCTCCTCTCGCCGCAGGTGGAGGAACTGGTGAGAAGCGACGATCCAGCACTGCTGGCGGGTTTTCTGCTGAGTCCCTCTGCTCGAGCGGTCAAAGCAGGCACGGCGAAGGCAGCGAATCCCAAACCCGCAGCGAAGCCGGCCAGCAAGCCAGCGCCAAAAGCAGTGACTAAATCTGCGTCCAAACCTGCAGCTAAGCCAGCAGCCAAACCTGCGGACAAGGCGGCACCCAAGCCCAAATCAAAGCCAGCTGCCAAAAAAGCCGCCCCGGCCCGGAGGACGAAACCATGAGCAGCGTGAGCGGCCTCGACAAGCGCCTGC
>RFPK01000458.1 GCA_009926195.1 Synechococcaceae bacterium WB4_1_0192
CGTGGCGGCGATCGGCACGACCGCCGAGATGAAGCGCCGGATGCCGCTGGATGGTTTCCCGAGCCTGGTCAGCCGTCAGGCGGAGGCGGATGTGTACTACTGCGGTTGGGCCTCACGCCGCAGTTTCGGTGCCAGCAGCTGGCTGCTGGTGAGGCCCGCCGGCAACGTGATGGTCGATGTGCCGCGCTGGAGTGCACCCCTGGCCCGGCGCATCAAGGATTTGGGCGGCCTGCAGCGCATCGTGCTGACGCACCGCGATGACGTGGCCGATCACGCGCACTGGGCCCGGGCATTCGGAGCCGAACGCTGGATCCACGCGGCCGACGCCGATGCCGCCCCCCAGGCCGAGCATCAGCTGAGCGGCAGCGATGCCCTGCACCTGGATGTGGACTTGCAGTTGATCCCCACCCCCGGTCACACAGCTGGCTCGATGGTGGCGGTGCTGGGAGGGCGCGAACAGGTGCTGTTCAGCGGTGATCACCTCTGGTGGAACCCGGCGCATCAAGCGGTCGTGGCTTCCAAGGCCTACTGCTGGTGGAACTGGAGTGCGCAGCTGCGCTCCGTCGAGCGGCTGCTGGATCTCGATGTGGCCTGGCTGCTGCCTGGTCATGGCCATCAGCATCAGTTCACGCCCGGCCAGTGGCGAGTTGCCTTGGAGCAGACGCTGGCGTACGCCGCGGCGCCGTGAAGAGCAAGCAACAAGGCCCGGCAACGCCGGGCCAGAAGGCCGCCGCCTCAGAGCACCGAGACGGTGCCGAGGCGCTTGGCGGCCAGCTTGCGGGCCAGCTGATGGGCCAGCTCAGCCGGCAGGAAGCGCGGCTTCTTCACGGGCTTGCCGCGGCGGCCATAGAAGACCGTGACGCGCTCGGCAGCAGCGACCTTGAGCCCAGCCGGATAGCTGTGCAGCACCAGCTGACGGATCGGACAGGCCAGAGGAGCAGAGGAGGCCATGGGACGGAGGCGAGGAACACCTGTCCCATCGCCCCGGACGACACGCCCTGGCAAGGGTCGGCGTAGCCGACTCGCGTCAGCCCTTGCCAGGGCGTGTCGTCCGGGGCGATGGGAC
>RFPK01000459.1 GCA_009926195.1 Synechococcaceae bacterium WB4_1_0192
GGAGCACATCCACCCCGGCGACACCGCACCGATCCTGGCCGAGATGCCGCCACCGCACTGGCTGGAACGCCTGACCCGAGGGCCGACGTTACGGCCGCTGTGGCGGCGCTTCACATCGCTGATCGCATGGATCACCAGCCATGCCTCGGCGCGGAGTGGCGGCGACTTCGCGGCTGGCGATCGCACTGATCTGCATCTACCGGCCGACCAGATCGCGTTGATCAAGGCCGTGGCGGCGGCCAACCCGCGCACGGTTGTGGTGCTGATGGGTGGAGGCGCCATCCTCAGCGGCGACTGGGACTTCCTGGTGCCGTCCTTGCTGCTGCTCTGGCACCCGGGAGAGCAGGGCGGCCATGCCTTGGCGGATGTGTTGTTCGGCCGTGTGTCACCTAGCGGCCGGCTTCCCTTCACGATTCCGATTGAGGAACGGCAGCTGCCCCCGTTCGAGCCCCGCGCCTCGGTGGTGGAGTACGACCTCTGGCACGGCTATCGCCGTCTGCAGCGCCAAGGGGAGCGGGCTGCCTATCCCTTCGGGTTCGGGCTGAGCTATTGCCGCTTCGAGGTCACGGATCCGCAGGTTCACCTCAAGAGCGATCTGGCCGCGGTGGAGTTGGCGGTGAGTGTCCGCAATCTCGGCGCGATGACGGCCGCCGAGGTGGTGCAGGTCTACCTGGAGCCACCCGGAACGTGGACACAGCGGCCGCGACGCACGCTCGTGGGCTTTGAGCGGCTGGAGCTCGGCGCCGGTGAGCAGCGGCCTCTGACGTTGGTGATCCCTTTGCGGCGACTGGCCTGTTTCGATGAGCAGCGCGATGGCTTCGTGATCGAGCCAGGTGCGCATCGGCTGGTGGTGGCCGCTCATGTCGATGCGCGGGGGCCAGCGGTGGAGCTGCGGCTGGAGGAGCACGATCTGGGCCCCTGAACGCGGGTCAGGCAATGCAGCAGACGGCGACGGTTGAAACGCTGCAGCAGCAGGCAGGGCACGTTGAACACACTGGCGAACAAAAGATTCACCAGTACCCCGGCCGGCGGGAGCCATTGGGCGGTGACC
>RFPK01000460.1 GCA_009926195.1 Synechococcaceae bacterium WB4_1_0192
AGCCGGAGCTGAAGGCCGCGGCGGTGCGGGTGGGCCCGTTGAGCGCCTAGGCCTCCACCAGCTCCGGTGCGATCCGCAGGCTGCGGTCGGGGCCGCCATTGGGCTCGATCAGGCCCTGTTCCCGCAGGCGCGACAACTGGCGCGTCACGGTCACGCGGGTGTGGCCGCTGAGCTCGGCGAGTTCGGCATGGGTGAGCCGAACCGGCAGCTCGTACCATTCGCCGCTTCGGCGTCCGAGCCGTTCCACCAGCAGCTGCAGCAGGGCCTGAATCCGCTGCTCGGCTTCGCCGAGATGACGCAGCAGCAGCAGGTCGAGGGTCCAGTCGTGCAGGCTGTTGGACCCCTCCTGCGGCAGGGCTGAGGTGTCCCCCACCAGCCGCGTGGGGGTGAGCGCCTGCAGATGCAGCCGCGAGTTGCGCAGCAGATCCAGCGGCAGATGGTCGCCCGCCTGCAGGAACCCCAGGGTCACCAGTTGCGCCTGCAGGGCCTCCTGATCGGGGTTGGAGATGGCCACCCGCAGCAGCCCAGCCTCCACGCTCAGGTAGTGGGTGCGTTGCAGCAAGCCCTCGTCGAGCAGCATCGTGTGGCCGGCGCGGATCTGCAGGCCTGGTGCCAGCTCAGTCGTCGTCATGGGCATAACGGCGATAGAGGAAGTCGAGGGCGTGGTTGCGCAGCTGGCCGTAGCGCGGATCGTCCTGGATCGATTCGTAGCGGCGGGGCCGCTCGAAGGGCACCTCGATGATCGAACGAAGCCGACCCGGGTGCGGCGACAGCACGACGATGCGGTCGGCGAGCATCACCGCCTCGCGGATCGAGTGGGTGACCAGGACCACCGTCGTGCGCAACTGCATCCAGAGGCTCTGCACCAGCTGGTTCATGCCGTCGCGGGTCATCGCGTCCAGCGCGCCGAAGGGCTCATCCATGAGCAGGGTCGAGGGCTTGATCGCGAGCGCGCGCGCGATCGACACGCGCTGGCGCATGCCGCCCGACAGCATGCCCGGCAGATGATCGATGAAGGCCGACAGCCCGACGAGTTCGGCCAGCTCCTCG
>RFPK01000047.1 GCA_009926195.1 Synechococcaceae bacterium WB4_1_0192
GTCAAGCATCCGGGCGGATCCGGGCTCTGCTGGGTCAAGATGTTGCACGATTCACAGCCCACTGTCCGCGGATTCCGTCTTGTCGGCCTCTCCCTCAGCGCCTGTCTCGGCCCCTGTGCACAACACCACCCGCTCCCAGGACCTCTTCAGCGCCGCCCAGAAGCTGATGCCGGGTGGCGTCAGCTCGCCCGTGCGCGCCTTCCGCTCGGTCGGGGGCCAGCCGATCGTGTTCGACCGGGTCAAGGGCGCCTACGCCTGGGACGTCGACGGCAACCGCTACATCGATTACATCGGCAGCTGGGGCCCGGCCATCTGCGGCCACGCCCACCCCGAGGTGATCGCCGCCCTGCATGAGGCGCTCGACAAGGGCACCAGCTTCGGCGCCCCCTGCGCCCTCGAGAACACCCTCGCCGAGATGGTGATCGAGGCGGTGCCGTCGGTGGAGATGGTGCGCTTCGTCAACAGCGGCACCGAGGCCTGCATGTCGGTGCTGCGCCTGATGCGCGCCTTCACCGGCCGCGAGAAGATCATCAAGTTCGAAGGCTGCTACCACGGCCACGCGGACATGTTCCTGGTGAAGGCCGGCTCGGGTGTGGCCACCCTCGGCCTGCCAGATTCGCCCGGTGTGCCACGCACCACCGCCGCCAGCACCCTCACCGCCCCCTACAACGACCTGGAAGCGGTCAAGACCCTGTTCGCCGAGAACCCCGGCGAGATCGCCGGCGTGATCCTGGAGCCGGTGGTGGGCAACGCCGGCTTCATCACCCCGGAGCCGGGCTTCCTGGAGGGCATCCGCGAACTCACCAAGGAGAACGACGCCCTGCTGGTGTTCGACGAGGTGATGACCGGCTTCCGCATCAGCTACGGCGGTGCCCAGGCCAGGTTCGGCATCACCCCCGATCTCACCACGATGGGCAAGGTGATCGGCGGTGGCCTGCCGGTGGGCGCCTATGGCGGCCGCGCCGACATCATGGGCATGGTCGCCCCGGCCGGTCCGATGTATCAGGCCGGCACCCTCAGCGGCAATCCGCTGGCGATGACCGCCGGCATCAAGACCCTGGAGCTGCTGAAGCAACCCGGCACCTACGAACGCCTGGAGGCGATCACCAAGCGCCTGAGCGACGGCATCCAGGAGGCCGCCCGCAGCGCCGGCCTGCCGATCACCGGCGGCTCGATCAGCGCCATGTTCGGCTTCTTCCTCTGCGAAGGCCCGGTGCGCAACTTCGAGGAGGCCAAGGCGGCCGACACGGTGCGCTTCGGCAAGCTGCACCGCGCCATGCTCGAGCGCGGTGTCTACCTGGCCCCCAGCGCCTTCGAGGCCGGCTTCACCTCCCTGGCCCACTCCGAAGCCGACATCGACGCCACGATCGCGGCCTTCCGCGAGTGCTTCGCGCTGGTGGCCTGATCAGCGGGGCAACCTCAACGGGCGGCCGGAGGCTCCGTGGTGACACGGAACGGTGGTTGCGGCAGGTGATCGAGCAGGTCTGATGGCGTTGTCACCTCGGTGAACAACGCCGTCAGTGCAGGCCAGATCCAGCTGGTGTTGTAGGCGTTCGGCCCGTTCTTGACACCACCGAAGGATTCGAACAGCGCATCGTTGTAGTACTGGGTCGAGGTCACAGCCTCGTTGTGGCATGCGATCAGCGGTGGAGTGAGGGCGGTGTTGGACTCGCTGAAGTAGAGCGCTTTAGCCGTGCTGGCGATGAAGCGGAAGGCACCGCCACCCTTGCCCGTGGCCCAGAGCTGCGGCTTGACGAGATCATCGGCCATGCCATGCAGAATCGCGACCGGTTGGCGCAAGGCTGCACCGGTGGTATCGATCGAGATCGGATCACGCGTGAAAGGAGCGTCAAACAGCCGCAGCAGCGCAATCGCGAAGGCGGGAATGCCCATCGTGGTGCTGGTGGCTGGATCGGCGGCCAGAACGACACGAGGCTGCAGGCGGCGTGGGGCCTGGTCACCCTGGAGCGAAGGGATACTCAGGCTGAGCAGGCCACCGAGGGAGTGACCAAAGGTATAAGCCGACAACGGTTGCGTTGACCAATGGCGATAAGGCGGCAGCTGCGCCAGATCGTCGAGGGCCGCTTCTGCCTGGCTGACGGCGTTGACAAGCCACGTGGTCGGTGGATAGGCCAGGCTGAACAGCACAGTGCCGAGCAGTTTGCTCAGGTTGCGTGCATAGGTCCGGCGGAACCAACCGATCACCCAAAGGACGAGCTGGATCAGGATCCAGGGCAGGAGCACACGGCGCAGATCACCGGCCCGGGCCTCTGGTCGACCTGGCGCCGTGATGGTTTCCGCCAGCTCAGGGGGAAGATCATCCGCCTCCAACAGGCGATCACCCGAGCGGCGCAGCAGGCGCCAGGTCGTGGCGGCCCAACGGGGGGCCTGGTGGTCTGAGCCAGAGGATGGAACCGAGCCGGAGACGGCCGCCAGAGGCGTATCGGGATAGGCGCTGAACTGGAAGTCCGGAAAGATCACCACCCAGCCCTGCTGCACCAACTCCCGCAGGTGGGCTTCGTAAAAGCAGGGCAGACCGAGGGCAAAGCCGTGCAGATAAAGAATCACACGCAGGGGTTCGCCGGCGCACTGGGCAGCGCGGGGCACATAGACGCGGATAAACGTGCCGGCGCTGTGCTGCCCGCGTTGGTAGATGGTGGCGTCGAGATCAGGGTCAACAAGGCTTTGCCACGGCTGTGGGGGCGGTTGCGGCGCTGAGTCCTGCATGGGGTCTGGAAAAGAGCAAGGGGAGAGGCGGATTGACCGGGAAGAATCAGGCCATGGCCCGCGTCAGCCAGAACGGCTCAGCAAAGCGGGCCGCAGGGCCGGCATAGGTGGCCCGGTGGTGCAGGCGATAGCGCTGGTGCACGATCTGCAGGCGGGCCTGATAATCCACCTGGGCATCTGCGGCATCGCCGAGCTGGCGTTCGATCGCTGAAGCCGCCGCCTCCGCGGTGGCGAGGGCATGGAACAACCCCTGAGAGGCAATCGGATCAAAACTGATCGAAGCGTCGCCGATGGCATAGAAACCCCTGAGGTTGTGATCCTGCAGAGCGGAGCCCCCGGCCCGGCAAGCGAACACCGGCAGCACATCACTGGTGCTCGGCAGCACCTCAGCGAGCAGGGGCTGCCGCCTGGCCCGGGCCAACAACTGCTCGCTGCAGAGCAGCCGGCGACACGCGGGATCGGCGGGATCGAGGTGAAGCGCCAGCAGGCGATCGCCACCAGGAAGGGTCACGCTGTACCACCAGCCGCGGCGATCGGCACAGACCCGCGTGCAGCGGTCGGACGGAGCGACCGCGGTGGCAAGCGTCGCCGGCAGTCGCAGGTGCAGGCAGAGCAAGGAGTGTTCTGCACACCGCCGCAAGCCCAGTTGACGGGCGAGCACACCGCCCCGGCCGCTGGCGTCCACCAGCACAGGAGCCTGAAACCGCTGCTGGATCTGCGGAACCAGAACCTGCCAGGCACCGTCAAGCCGTTGGAGCTGCAGGCGCCCGCAGGGCTGCACCAGGCGAGCACCGGCCTCAAGGGCAGCCTGGCGAAAACTCTGCTCGTAGCGGTCACGTCGCAGGTGCCAGCCCGGCCCGAGGGGATCCCGGAAGCCGTCCAACCAGACGGGCGTCTCCTGATCCCAGCAGGACACGCTGGCGCCGCGGGGTTGATGGCCATCGGCGCAGAACCGTTCGTACACCCCGAAGTGCTGCAACAACCTGACCGCTGCGCCCGGCAGCGACTCACCGATGGCGGGCGGGCGCTGGGAGCTGCCGGAGAGCGTGGAGCGCTCCAGCAGCAGAACCCGATGGCGGCGGGCGAGGCGAGTGGCGAGGGCAGCACCGGCCGGACCGGCGCCGACGATGATCACGTCGCAGGGCTGAGTGATCACAGACGCGAGCCTCAGGCCTCGGGCATGGACGCTGGGCGACACGCCATCTGCACGATGGCCGCATGGGCAGCATCACGCTGCTCAAGCGTGAGCTTCTGTTGTGGAGAACGATCAGCGACCATCATCACCGGCGGTAGATCAGGATCGTTGGCAACTCCGGGCTTGACCAGGACCAGAGCCTGCTGATCAAAATGCTCCACCATGTGCAGCAGCTGCTGATTGCCAGCGGGACCGGGGGCGCCAAGGGTGTTGTTCCAATCGGAGCGGTTCTGGAAGGCGTTGAGCCGCTCATCTCGAGACAGGGAGGCGTCCAAAGCCTGGAGATAATCCGCGTTCAGGAGAACCTGGTTCGGCACACGCGCTGGCCAGAAGGTGGGTAGATAGGGGTCGTAGGTCTTGTCATAGCCGGAGCGACAGCTGGCCGTGTCGGTCTGCCAGGGCACCGCCATCCAGCGGGTGATGGAGCCGGGCGATTGACCGTAGAGAGGTCCGTTGACGGTGGCGACGCCAGCGGGCGTCAGATACCCGCCTAAATCCGGCTCAGGCGCATCCTTCTGGCGATGACGCCAGCGGTAGGGAGCGGCATACATCGTGGAATGACGCACTGGCCAGGTGACCTCGCAACCAGGATGGAAGGCATCCGCCAGGCAGAACTCCAGGGCTGCACGATCCAGCATCGCCGGCTGCTCCTGCAACGGAACCACGTCAATGCGGGGATAGGGGTGAGACGTGTCGCTCCAGTCCTCATGGAACTCTCCATCGGCCCAACGCTCCAGCTGATAGAGCTGGGTTGGCGTGAGGGAATTCATCGCCTCCGGCACCATCGGCATCGTCGGGGCATCCATGGCGTCGCCATAGATCCAGGGCCAGGGTTTCAGGGACGCATCCCGATCAGCCGGCGAGCGGAAACTATGGAAGATCGTCCGCCGCATTTCCTGATAGGCAGGGCTGGCAGAGGAGAGCTTCTTGAGGTTCTTTGGGTCAAGGAGATACCCCGGCATGCCATAGCCGAAACCACCGGCGAACCCCTTATTGACCCATTGCAGTTCACACATCGCCTTGAAGATCGGCAAGATATCGTCCTGGAACGAGGGGCGCTGCGGCAGCGGCAGCTGACCGGCCTGAATGGCCACATCCGTCAGCAAGGCATAGAGGGTACGCACGCCCTTGAGTTGCGGGGCGTAATTGGGTGGTGCCACAACAACCCAGGCCGATTCTACCGGAATCGAACGATCCTTGCTTCCCTTGATCGTGACCGCAGCCGTAACCGGCCCATCACTGGTGTCGTCGTACCAGCCATCGTTATTCGCGAAGGTCACAGGGGCTGGATTCTTGGGGCTTGGACCCGGAACAAAGTTCGCGCAGTTATAGGGGGGTGCGACAGGAGAATGCCGAAAATCAACGAAACCTGACTGCCCCGAGCCACCAAACACGTGCAACCGACCGACTGGATCGGTCCTCAATTCACCAAGATTGACAGCGACATGACCAAAGTGACCACCATCAAAGGAATAGCCGGCTCCCTGTGTCGCCGGGGTATTGATTGAGACAGGAGGAGGCTCAATGGAGAGCAACCCGCGATCAGCCACCTGCGCGTTACGCCGCTTTGAAATGGTGGAAGCGGCTTCAGGGATATCCAGGGCAAGATCAAAGTTGTACCAGGCGGCCTTGTGGTTCGCGAGTTGGACCGTCCACGCAATCTCAACGTCGTCATCCATGGACAACTCGCAGACCACATCACCCGCAGCGTTGTAGCCGTAGATGCGGAATTCAGCGACCTGACGCTTGAGAGCACCTCCGGCATCGCGATAGGTGGCATCGGGTTGCGGAGGGGGATCACACACCTGTGGGCCCACGAAGAAGCCATCTGCTTCTTTGGAATTTCCAATACGTGCAATGCCGATACTCGGATGGATCCGGGCAGCAACAACGGTATCGAGCAATGCTGGATCGACCGACATGGCCATCGAGGGTCAGGAGCTCGACTCAGGCTGTCCAGCCGCAGCCAAGACCGCCAAGCAATCCGTCACAGAACGTGATCAACGACAGAGCGGCCAGCAAGAAGCAGAAACCAATCAAAAAACAGTGCCAAATCAGAAAAACAGAGGAAATCCGAAAGCCCCACCGCCATCGGTTGTTGTCAGCCACGAAAGCGAGATGAACAAATCCAACGAACACAACCCATGCAGCAGCTGATGCCTAGAACCAGGCTGGTGACGTCCGCCAAGCATGCGCACACCCAGAGCCGTCGAGGCAAGCCAGGCCAGCCTCCAACAGCACAGCCATCGATCACGGGTACGGGCGATCATGGCGGCACTGCTGGCCTTGATGGTGACACTGACGGCCCCCTCACGCGTGCTTGCGGAGTCGGCCAGGACAGTGCAGCCGAGCGCGGACGTGTGCGTGGCGCCTCCGGACTGGTGGAGCACCAGCAATCTGCAACCCCCATACGAAGATCCAAACAGCGGTCAGGCACCCAGCACGGACTGCAACTTCCAGCAGTGGTCATGGACTGCATTCGTGCACTGGATGCAGACCGATCCCAGGACAGGAAATCCGCTGTTCATGGGTCTGCCGACACCGCAGGACCTGACGCTACAGGCCGGTCTCAGGAGAAGCCTGCCAGTCCCGAATGGACTGGTGATGCAAGCACGTTTTGCCAAGCCTATCCCGCCCGTGATTCTTGAAGAACTTCGGGCGGCTGCAGGCCGCAAGGGAGTCGGTGCCAGCATCGATCAGGCCGCCGGAGGCGCACTGGTGGATCCGAACGGACGGGCCTTGTACTACACCACTCATATGGACAAGACCTACGCAGACTTCGCCAGCCAATACATGGGAGAGAACTACAATAATGCCGCGCCTGATCAGAACTTCCCGGTGGGATCAACCGTACTTAAAGCAGCATGGCGCGTCGTGGAGCCCGGCGAGAACACCAGCAAGCTATTCACGACTGCAGCGAATATTGAGGTACTTGATGTCAACAGCGAAGGGCAACTCGTCACCGCGACTCCCCAACGCTTCCGCAAAGAAACGATGGCGCTGACAGGCATCCACGTCGTAGGCGTGGTCAACGAGCATCCAGAATTCATCTGGGCTACATTTGAAAACACCAACAACTCCCCCGATCTACCGGCCGACATTAATCCGGATTCACAGGAGGCCGTCAGCGACAGAAATTGGCTGTTCTACACAGCCGGGACAGCAGCCAACGACTCGAATGTTTCGAACAAGCAGGGCAACGGCGTCAAGGTGCCCTACACGATCGACGCCGAAACACAGAAGATCACGCCAACAACCAATGTATTTCGCCTGTTCGCCCATGGCGGAGCCGAATACAGCCAGCCAAGTGACGGCAGCAGCCGCGTGGCCAACATTGACTCCATCAATTCGGACTTCATGGCAACGATCGCAGCAGGCAATACCAAGATTAAGCCAGATTTTGCCAATTACAAACTGATCGGCAGCCTCTGGATCGACACTGCCAAGACACCGCTTGAACCTGGCCTTGACCTTGTCAAGGATTCAGTTGGCTCGATCGATCTCGCCAACTCGGTTCTGGAAACCTTCTTCCAGAAATCAGGACAGAACTGCTTCACGTGCCACACAACGGATCCCTACGTCAAGGGATACGAACAGAAGAATATCGCCATCAGCCACATCATCTCCAACAGCCTCAACAAGCAGGCTGGCGTCAACTGACCCTGGACCAACCGCCAACAAGAATCAACCCCTTAACGAAAGGCGATCAGCCTGATTGAAACGAGTCCATGCAGAAACCACCAACACAACCAGTCCGTCATCGACTCTTCTCACGACTCTGCGCAGCAGCCCTGCTCATTCCCCTGTGCACGGGAGTCTGCCTGGCACAGAGCCAATCCAACCAGAACCAGGCAGAGCAGGAACAACAACCTGCCACGAGAGAGCAGCAGGCTGGCTCCAGCCAGCAGCAATCACAGAGTGACAACATCATGCTGATGCCAAAACCAGACAGGCCAAGCCGCTGAGCCACAGCGCGAGGAACCGACGCCAATGAAACTGCTGGGCATAGAAATTGAAAGAAGGACCGACGTCCTGGCAATGGCAGCATTCCTGATCTCTGCAGGCTCACTGCTCAGCCAGGCAGCCGTCATGATCCGCGGCCCCGAAACCAGGCTGGATGGCCCCAAGCAGATTGTACTGTTCCTGGATGAAGGAACTAACGGCCAGGAAGAACTGGCCGCCATCAGCAATCAGTTCTACATCAACAAAGGCACACCCGGCTACGACGACATCCTGAAGTCGGAAACGCTGATATTGAATTTCAGAAGCCGCCAGGTTGAGCTCACAGCAAGCAACAGCGTGGTACCGAGCAGCGAAGGCAACAAACTGGCAATCGGAGAAAGAATGCCCTGGCGACCCAACAAGATTCCCGCCGGCGACGTGATGACTCGTGAAACGCTCTACCTACCCTTCCCCAGCAGCCTGAGCAAAGATCGCGCTCACAACTTCATCAGCAGAGAGGAACTCACGAAGCTTCTACAAAGAAGCTCGATGGTCACTGTGAGCTTACAAGCAGAAACATATGCAGGCTCAAAGCTGATCAGCACCTGTGAGCTCCACAGCTCCGACATCATGGCGGGCATCAAAGCCAAGGGCTGGAGCAGCCTCGTGTGCTGATCTGGTGAATGACAGACCTCCCGGGGGGCACCGAGCGCATCCATGAGCCAATCCCCCGACCCTGCGGTGCATCCAGCTGCAGGCGTTGCCGACGAGTGGCTGGGCTCGGCAACGCAGCTGCGACGGCTGCTGGGCAATCGCAAGCTGCTGGTGGGCAATCGTTCAATCGCCTATGCCTCGATGCTGAGCAGCAACCTGCTGCGTCTCGATGCCAGCGAGCCGCTGCCCGAGCTGCTGGCGATCACCTCCAGCCAAGGGGAGCTCGCCGCCGCCCTGGCCGGGGCCCGGGATGACCTGCTGCTGGCCACCACCAGCCGTCTGCGGGATGGCTGCTGTGTGCCCCTGATTCTGGAGATCCTGGCAGGGACTGATCCACCGCAGCTGCTGGTGATGCTGGGGATGGATGAGCCGGCACTGCCTCTGGCCCCGCTGCTGGAGCAGCCGGCCGTGGCGTTGGTGTGGGAGGGAAATGTGGGGCAGGGAGTGGTGCTGGAAGCAGTCGCCCAGCTGCAGCGCGGCACCCGCTTTCTGGATCCTGATGTGCGGCGCCTGGTGGAGGCCGATCTCGCCATCGCCGGCTCGCTCACGGCGCGGGAGCGCGAGGTGCTGGGCCTGCTGGCCGAAGGCCTGACCAACCGGCAGATCGCCGAGCGGATCGTGGTGGCCGAGGTGACCGCGCGTGATCATGTGCAGCGGATCCTGCACAAGCTGGCGGTGCCAGACCGAACCGCCGCAGCGGTTCTGGGCCTGCGCCTGGGCCTGGTGGACTGAGCGGACCCGCGAAGCAGCGGGGAAAACACTGCATCTGCAGTGTTCCTCAAAACGGGCAGCCGCCAGACGATGGCGTCAGTCACAGGACCGTGATGGCAACGCAGACCTACAGGCTCAACGATCTGCTCAGTGGATCGGTGCAAACCGGCAGCAGCTTCTGGGGCGGACTGAGCGCAACATTCTCGATCAGCAATCTGACAAATCAGAGCCTCAGCGACTGGAGCTTCAGCTTCGTATCGAGCTATAGCAACTTCGATTTCTATAACGCCAATGAACGTGCCGTCGCCAATGGCGATGGCACCTACACGATCACCGTCAGCGCCGCGGCGGGATCCTCTCCCCTGGCTGCGGGCACCAGCCTGGCCCTGGGCTTCACCGTGAACAGCGACCGTGACGCAGCCGTACCCCTGGAGAAGGTGGTGCTGGCGGCCAGTGGCACCGTGTCCACGGGACCGTCGCCAGGCAGTCCAGACGCGGGCAGCATTCCGGTGGCAGACGGCGGTGCCACGAGCAGCACGACCACCAGCGGCACGGGCCTCACGACACACTCCGGCCTGAGCGTGGAGGTTCAACTCGGTGGCAGCTGGAGCGGGACCTACGAAGGCACCCTCACGGTGCGCAACACCAGCGGTGGAGCGGTGCCGGCCGGCTGGCAGGTGGAGCTGATCAGCGATCACGCCCTGCGCAACATCAGCGACTTCAGCGTGCAGCAGGTGCAGCGCAGCGATGGTCGCTACGTCGTCACCCTCTCGGCACCGAGCTGGTCGGCCGGCCAGGGACTGGCAGCCGGCGCCAGCCTCAGCTCCTACTTCCAGGCCAGTGGCAGCCCCGCCGGCCAGAGCGTGGCGGAGCTGTTCGAGGTTGTGGGGGCCAGCTCCATGGACGGCGGCAACCCGACCGACCACAGCGGTGGCAGCACGGCGCCACAGCCCACCGGCCCCCATGGCCTGAATTCAGGCAATCCCGGCGATGAGCGCTGGGGGGAAGCCTTCTTCGCGCCCTACGTCGACATGGGGCTCTGGCCGGTGCCGGATCTGAGCGCCATCGCCGCCAGCCGCGGCACCACGCTGCTCACGCTGGGCTTTCTCCAGGCGACGGCCTCAGGGCAGCTGGCCTGGGCGGGGCTTGATGCCCTGGCGCTGAACGGGCCCCATCCGCACGAGCAGCTCGCGGCGATTGAGGCCTCGATCGCCGCCTTCCAGCAGGCGGGCGGTGATGTGATGATCTCGCTGGGCGGCATGAATGGCCGCAGCCTGGCGCAGCTGGGCCTCGTAGGGTCCGCGGCGTCCGGCCGTCTCGGGTCGCTGCAG
>RFPK01000461.1 GCA_009926195.1 Synechococcaceae bacterium WB4_1_0192
CCGTGATGACGACCTTGTCGTTGCTGGTGCCCGCCACCCTGCGTGCGGTGTTCGAGCATCCGGACTGGATGGCCAGCGATGTGTCCTGCCTGCGCGGCATCATGACCGGTTCGTCCACCCTGCCCTTGTCTTACCTCGAGGCCTTTCATCGCCGGGGGGTGCCCGTGGGTCAGGTCTATGGCAGCACCGAGACCGGCGCGATGGTGGCCGCCCTGCCTCCGGCCCGGTTCCTGGCGGGCGAGGCGGGCTGTGGTCCGGCCCTGCCCCATGCACGACTGCGTCTCGGCGTTGCTGGTGACAGCGGGCCGGTGGAGGTGTGCGCCCCCAGCCTGGCGGTCGGCGAACACCGCGCCGGACGGTTCACGCCGCTGCCGCTCCACGGTGGCTGGTGGCGCAGCGGCGATCGCGGCCGGTTTGGGCCCAGCGGCGGCCTGGAGCTGCTGGGTCGGCTGGATCGGGCGATCAGCAGCGGCGGCGAAACCGTGTTCCCGGAGCAGGTGGAGCGGAGGCTGCTGGAGCAGGCGGAGCAGGCCCGGCTGCCCCTGGCCCAGCTGCTGCTGCTGGCGGAGCCCGATCCACTCTGGGGCGAACGCCTGGTGGCCCTGGTGCGGGCGGCCCCGGATCCGGCCGCTGCTCCTGACGCTCTGATCGAAGCCCTGCGCGCCCTGGCGGCTCAGCTGCCCCCCAGCCAGCGGCCGCAGCGCTGGCTGGCCTGCCCGGAGCTGGCCCCCTCAGCGCTCGGCAAATGGCAGCGGCGGCGCTGGCAGCAGTGGCTGGCGTCCCGGCCGCCTGATGCTCACAGCTGACAGACCAGGTACCAGCCGCCGCTGCCCTGGGGTTGCCAGCGCGGCTGCCAGTTCTTGAACGAGTAGTGCTGGCGGGCGCCGTTGTGGTTCTCGGGGTAGCCGCCGTTGACCAGATCGCAGCTGCCGTAGGGGTCGTTCATGATCACGCCGGTCTCGTCGTAGCCGATCACCACGGTCCAGTGGCCGCCGCCCGAGGGGGCTGAGGCCGGCCCGTGATGCAGCCAGCCCACCGCCACCGGCCGGC
>RFPK01000462.1 GCA_009926195.1 Synechococcaceae bacterium WB4_1_0192
CGAGGGCCTTATAGCTTGCATAGGATTGATTCGCACGCGTCAGCAACTGCGCCAGCTGATCCAGTACCGGCTGCAACAGGAACACAACCGCCTGGAGCAGAGCCGGCAGCGCCTGGAACAGCTGCATCCTCAGCAGCTGCTGGCCGCCTGGCGCCAGCAGCTCAGCCAACGTCAGGAGCTGTTGCGGGCCCTCTCCCCCCAACGCCTGCTGCAGCGTGGGTTCGCCCTGGTGCGCCAGAGCGATGGCCGCCTGCTGCGCTCGGTACAGCAGGCCAAGGCCGGCGATCTCCTCCAGGTTGAGCTGGCGGACGGCAGGATCGACACCGTTTGTCAGACCACACGCCCCAACTGATCGCCCCACCCGCCATGGCCGAAGCCCGTTCCCGACGTACCAGCCCTAACAGCCCCGCACCACGCCGTGCGACGACCGATCCGGACTGGCTGGCCGATGTGGCGGGCCTGAGCTTTCAGGAAGCCCGCACGGCCCTGGAGCTGGCGATGGCCCAGTTGCAGGCTGACTCCCTGGAAGTGGAGGAGATGGCCGGGCTCTACCAACGGGCCGAGGCCTACGCCAACCGTTGCGAGACGGTGCTGCGCCAGGTGGAGCAGGAGGTGATCGAATGGGACAACGCTCAACCGACGACGCCGTGATCAACCGCACGCCGCACCAACCCTGGCTGGCCTGGATCTACCTGACCCTGGCCATCGCGGGCGGCATTCTGCCCTGGCTGGCGAATCTGGAGTTCATGCAGCAGTACGGGGCCAGCTTCGACGTTGGCCAGTTTGTGCAGCTCGCGAATGCCAATCCAGCGGCGCGTTCTCTATCGCGTGATCTGCTGGTGGGAGCCAGTGCCGTGACGCTCTGGATGGTGGTGGAAAGCCGGCGGCTGGGCATGCGGCACCTGTGGATTGTGCTGCTCAGCGCCGTCACGATCGCCTTTGCCTTCGCCGCTCCGTTCTTTCTGTTCCTACGGGAACGACGCCTGTCGGAACTGGCCAAAGGGTCCAGCCCCGACGGCGCTGGGGGCACGGGAGGCGCCAGCGCTTGA
>RFPK01000463.1 GCA_009926195.1 Synechococcaceae bacterium WB4_1_0192
TTGCCCGACAGATCAACCGCTGCGGGCTCGATCCATTGCACCGTGTCGCCAGCGCGCAGTTCAGCCGGAACAGTCACAGGCAACACCTCCTGGGCGCACTGTAGCGGAGCCGAAAGAAACCCCCCAGCGATTGCCGTCGCTGAGGGGTGCCTCACCGTTGGCGCGGTGGGGGGTCTTAGGGATGGCGGTTTCGTGGGAAAACCTGTGGACCGGCACACCCTACCAGTTGCTCACGAAGCTGCCGCCACCACCACGAGCACGCCGCCGCTGGCGTGGTGCGGCCGCGGCCGGCTGGGCGGTGGCATCAGCCGAGGCAGCAGGCAGCGGCGCCGCGGCGCCCGCTGCACGCTCCAGCTGATCCCACATTGTCGCCCGGTGGTATCGACGCTTCACCAGCTCCAGCACCGCCAAGCAGTACACCGCCAGGTCGAGCGGTTCGTTCCTCGCGCCTGATGGCTTCTGCCACTCCAGCACCTGAAAGCCCTTCACCTGTCGCGGCACCAGCCGCTCGCAGGTGAGACCCGTGAGGTATTCCTCAGTGGCGTTCTGCCCGAAGTGCACCGCACCGGGGCCCGCGCTCTCACGCTTCAACCTGGCGTAGATCGTTCGCTTCAGCGTGTCGCCACCCACCAGATACAGCGTCACCCCGCCTTTGATCGTCCGACCCCGCCAGTTCACATCCACCTTGCTGCCCTTGCTCAATGCCGGCGCCGCCTTGGTGCTGCTGCCCTTCAGCGCCACAACACCCTCACGCACTCGAGCACGGCAGAACTCATAGGCCTCCTGCGTGAAGTGGCCGCCGGTGTCCACTCCGCAATGCCGCACCGTCATCACGCCGCCGGTCTCCCTGGGCCACTGCGTCCGCCGGATCACATCAACCTGCGCCCATGGGCCGTCGGCCCCCAAGTCCGCCGGGTCGCCCTGCACCTTCTCATGCCACACCAGCCACATCTCCTCACCACGACCCACGCCCCATACGCTCACCTCGAGCCACGTGTCCTGCACGTCTACCGCCATCATCAGCAGCAGCACACCAGCAGGACACCACC
>RFPK01000464.1 GCA_009926195.1 Synechococcaceae bacterium WB4_1_0192
CTGGCCACAGATTCCTGGCTTCGTGTCCGCCATGCTTCCTGCGTCGGCGTACGGCGGTGTCGTGCTGCTGATGGCGGGCCTCGCGTTGCTCACGCTGGTCGGCGCGAGCGCGAACTACCTGCACCAGATGGTTTCGATGGGGCTGTGTGCGCGCACCGCCGCGATGATCCGTCTCGAGGTGTTCCAGCACTGCATCCATCTGCCGCTCGCCGCGGTCACCCAGCAGGGGCCGACCGAATTCACGAGCCGCGTGCTGCGTGACACGGGCGAGCTGCGCGCGGGCTTCGAGTCGCTCACGAGCAAGACCATCGCCCAGATCACCAAGGGGGTTGCCGCCTTTCTCGCGGCGCTGCTCTTCGACTGGCGGCTGGTGCTCGAGCGCTGGCCGCTGGTGCTGCTGCTGCTCACGCTGCCGGTGCTGTTCAAGCTCGCCCTGGTGGCGGCGCTGGCCCGGGTGCCCGCGAAGGCGAAGGAGGCGGGCGAGGCGAAGCGGAACCAGTTGATTGCAGCCATGTCATTCGAACGCGATTCTAACCGCCAGCGACAGCGTTGCCGGACCGACCATACTGGCCAGGATGGATCCCGCAGCCAGTAGCGAGAGGTGAGCTTCGGCGCCCAGGCCGACGCTGGCGGCCTCGACCGAGCCAGCGCCGAAAATCAGCACGGGTACGGCGAGCGGGAGCACCAGCAGCCCCAGAAGCGTGGAGCCGCCGCGCGCACCCAGCGTGAGCGCCGCAGAGATGGCGCCCAGCCAGGTGAGGAGCGGCGTGCCCAGCAGCAGACTGAGCGCAAGAATCGCAATGCCCTCCGGGTCGAGATCGAATTGCAGGCCAGCGAGACCTGACAGCAGCACCAGGGGGGCGGCTGTGGTCAGCCAGTGCGCCAGCACCTTTCCGGTGAGCAGGGCGGCGAGGGGCGCCGGCGCAAGCAGCAGCTGCTCAAGCGTTCCGTCGGCGTGATCGGCTGCAAAGAGCCGAGGGAGGCTGAGCAGCGTGGCAAGCAGGGCGCTTACCCAGGCGATACCGGGCGCGATGGCGCGGAGCAGCGCG
>RFPK01000465.1 GCA_009926195.1 Synechococcaceae bacterium WB4_1_0192
GGATACGGGGAACCGGCCCTGCGGGCACCTGTCCTTGTGCCCGCTTTGGTAGCTGGGTCATCGCTGCGCTGCACCGGCAGGTGAAGTTGGCCCTCCGCCCATCACCGCCGCAGATCGAGCTCAGTCTTCCGCTGGAGATGCTGGAATGACATCAGCAGGTTTCAGGTTGTCCTGTGGGGGGCCTCCGCACCGGTTGCAGATCATCCCAAGAATGGCGTTCGCGCCACGCCATCGCGTTCACCTTTGGTCCGTCGCCTCGTTCGTGTCTCTCAGTGTCCATGCAACCACCCTCTCCCTGGCTGATGCTTGCACTCACCCTTGCCAGCGCGCCGGCCCTGGCCCAGCAGCCCGTCAGGCCTCTCCCGAAGGTGGGCTCTTGCCCGAGCGGCTACTACAGCTCCGGCAGCTACTGCGTGCCGAGCAGCAGCGGCAACACCAGGGGCGCCATTGAGAAAGCGGGCAGCAGCTGCCCCATGGGTTTCTACTCCTCTGGCAACTACTGCCTGAGCAGCCCCAGCAACACCCGCGAGGCGATTCAGAAGACAGGCCACTCCTGCCCTCTGGGATGGTTCAGTTCGGGCCGCTATTGCCTCAGGAATCGCTGATCTCCGTTGCCGGTGGCGCGCATCGATGTCCATCAACCCAGAGCGGTGCCACCGATGGCCGCTACCCCACCCAGCACCGGTGGGAGTGACGTGACCCCCTGCGTCCATCAGAAGCCTGGATGGCAGCGCAATTGATCAAACGTTTGCACGAGAGTTGGATGCTGTCTCCACTCGATCGGCAGCACAAGCCAGGTGGGTAAGTCGACCGGTTCCGGCAGGGGCAGTTGCTGGAGCGGTTGTCCCCAGCTGGTTGCACTCAGCTCAGGCATGGGCATGGCCAAGGCGGAACGGTTGAGACGCGCGAGCCAGTCCGTTGCGTTTTGGCAGGTCGGACCTGCTGTCCTGAGCTGGAGCCCCAGTGGGGAGAGGCAGCTCCACAAGCCCTGCGCCACGCCTCGGTCCGGCACCAGCACGGCCGGAGGCGTTGTCCCGCAATGCGGCG
>RFPK01000466.1 GCA_009926195.1 Synechococcaceae bacterium WB4_1_0192
CGCCGCAACAAGATCCTTCGCCTTGCACGCGGCTTCCGTGGTGGCAACGGCACCCTGTTCCGCACCGCGAATCAGCGGGTGATGAAGGCGCTGTGCAACGCCTACCGCGATCGTCGTCGTCGCAAGCGCGATTTCCGTCGCCTCTGGATTGCCCGGATCAACGCCGCAGCCCGTCTGAACGGTCTGAGCTACAGCCGCCTGATCGGCGGCCTCAAGAAGGCTGATGTGCAGCTGAATCGCAAGATGCTGGCTCAGCTGGCCGTGATCGACCCCGGCAGCTTCAGCGCCGTGGCCAGCACGGCCAAGGGCTGATCCTCACCCGCGATGCAGGCCTGGTTGTGATGGGTTCCATGGAGTTCTCTCTCCCCCAGGCCTACCTCGGAGGCCTGCTGGTGCTGCTCAGCGCCGCTGCGGTGCTGGTGGGCCGTCAGATCCTGCGGGTGCGCCGCGATGAAACCGCCCTAGCCCGCCTTGAAGCGGACGCCAAGGGTGGTCAGCAGAGCGCCGCCGATCTCTACGAGCTCGGCTCGGTGCAACTGCGCAAACGCCTGTACAACCAGGCTGCCGACACCCTGAAGCGCGCCCTCAAGGCCTCGGCATCCGAACCCTCAGAAGCCCAGGCGCTGATCGAGAACGCCCTGGGATTCGCCCTCGCAGCGCAAAGCAACTACAGCGGCGCCATCCGCCACTACCGCTCTGCCCTGCGCTCCAAGGCCGACTACCCGGTGGCCTTGAACAACCTGGCCTATGCCCTCGAGAAGCAGCAGAAGCCCGAGGAGGCAAGGGAGACGTACGCCAAGGTGCTGGAGCTGGATGCCGCCAACAGCACGGCCCTCAAGCGGCTCAAGCGGCTCGACCGCCTGGCGGCCTGAGCCGCCAGACCCCTGGCCCCTGTCAGCGTCACCAGAGCCCGCGGATAGCCGGTGCAGACGCCGGCGCGGCCTCTGGAGCTGATTCCACCACCTGCGTGAGCTGGAGCAGACCGCCGGGATTGGTGAAGCGCGGTGCCCGCCAGCCCGCCAGGTCGAAGCCCTGAAGG
>RFPK01000467.1 GCA_009926195.1 Synechococcaceae bacterium WB4_1_0192
CCGCCGCCACCACCTGGGGCATGCGCGAGGCCAGCTCCTCAAGGCGCCGCCGGTCGTCCTCGCGGTTGAGCAGCGGCTGCCAGGAGGCCTTGCCGCCTGCGGCCGCCGGCAGCCAGCGGCCGCGGGCGATCAGGCTCAGGCACCAGCGCTGCAGGTGGGCCCACCAGCGCAGGTCTTCCCCCAGGCCCGCTTCGGCAAAGCCGGAGAGGGGCAGCTGATTGAGCCAGGCGGCCGCCGGCGCCGGCTTGAGGCACCAGCCCTCCACCTGCCAGGGCCACCAGGTCAGATCCCTGGGCAGTGGCTCACCGGCCTGCAGCGGCAGCCCGCTCCAGGGCCCATCCGCATCGAGTCTGCTGCCGCGGGCGGCCTGGCGCCGGCTGGGCAGGGTCAGGGTGGCGCTGGCCTGCCGCAGTGCTTCCGACCAGAAGTCGTTGTCGTCGAGCCAGGTGGCCAGATCGTCGAGGCCCAGGCTGAGCGGGTGGGCCGGGGCCTCGACGGCCGGCGTCACCGGCTCAGCCACGCGCCAGGTGTCCGCCCAGATCAGCAGACCCGCGGACGGGGCCTTGCCCTTGGCGAAGCTGCCCGCCGGCACGACGGGCAGCCAGGTGGCATGCAGCAGGCTCATGGGGGCAGGTGGACCGGTGCCGGGGGATGGGGCGGTTCAGGAACGCCCTGCGGGACGTCCAGCCTCCGCGATGACTCGCGCAAGGACCCTTGATCCGTGAAGCACCAGCGCGGCGCCGATCAGCGGCAGCCAGGCACGAACGAGCTCCATCATCACAGCTGGCGCGACCCTGGCCAAGCCATCGGGCAACGGCTCCAGCAGCGGCCATGGGGCCAGCGGCGGCAGACCGAGGCTGTGGATGCCGCAGACGGCTCCTACCAGCCCCGCCTGCAGGTGGCTGTCGTCCGGGTCGACGCGCTGCAGGTGGAAGGCCAGCAGGCCGTAGAAGAGCCCGCAGCCACCGGCCCGCAGCCCCGCCTCCAGGCCGCTGATCAGCAGCCCCAGCCCCAGGGCGCTCAGGCCGGCCGCCAGGGC
>RFPK01000468.1 GCA_009926195.1 Synechococcaceae bacterium WB4_1_0192
CTGCTGCAGCGGCAGGGGCTGAGGCCCCTCGCTGCAGACCCCGATCCGCAGGGAACAGCGCCCGTAGGGAGCCGCTCCCCGCTCCTGCAGCCCTCTTGCAGCTGGGGCTGCAGCGATCTGATCGCTGCTGGCCCCCTCCGCTGCCGCCAGCCCATCGATCACCTCGATCAAGGCCGGCGGCAGCTGCCAAGACACCGCGCTGGAGGCCACTACCTCAGGCCTCCAGATCGGCGTGCAGCACATCCATCACCCGCCCCACATCGGCGGTGAGCCCCCCATCAAGGGCCAGCACCTCCGCGAGGTTGGCCAGGATGTTGCATTCATCGGGCTCCAGCGGACCATCGGAGCGCATGATCTCCATGGCAGCCGCATAGGCGGTGGCCCGCTGCTGGGGCGAGAGCACCGCCGCGGCCTCCACCATCAAATGCTGCGATCCCTTGCTGCGCAGGTTCGCCAGCAGGGAATCCATCAGATGCACCATGCGGGCTTCGTCGTAGTGACGAAAGGGTTGGCGGTAATCCAGGGCATGGCGCAGGCTGCGGGCGCCGGCGGCACTGAGCACGCCATCCCACGACACGGCGGCCAAGGCAACGGCAGCAAACGCGGAAGGGGTATCCATGATCAGAAGTCGCAGGCATCGGGAAGGCCGTACCAGAAGTGCTCCCCTTCGCTGTGGAGGTCGCGCACATTCCAGCCGTGGGCAATCAGATGCCGGGCAAAGGCCGTGGCCGCGCCACGGGCATTGAAACAGCGCTGCTCGATCACGCAGCCGGGGCTTTGCTCACTCTGATAGGTGGAATGAATGGCTTGAAAATTACCGGGATCGGCCTGGCAGATCTGCCAGATGCCCTTGTAAGGAGCACTGGCGTCCTGAAGGCTCAACAAGGCGATGGAGGCGCCCATGGGCTGGTGCCGCAGGTGGGGATACCGCGTACTCGATCAAAGCGCTTCACCCCCGTGCGGTAGCAACACAGACGCTTTCGCCGATCGTTACCTGGCTTCACCCCACGGGACGATCAAGACCAGTGAAAGACCATT
>RFPK01000469.1 GCA_009926195.1 Synechococcaceae bacterium WB4_1_0192
GAGGTGTTCACCCCGCTGTGATCCATCAGGCTGAGTGAATCCGGCCAGAACTGATGCTGCGGATGGCGAATCAGTTCGGCGATCAGCGGCGCCACCACCGCCGGCGGCCCCGGACTGTTCGGGTAGCGCGGCTGACCCAGGATGCGCAGCACCGCGTTCTGGGTGAGTGGGCAGGTGGCCCAGCCGTGGGCCTGAGCCTTGGCAAACCAGCCATGGGCCGGTTCGTGGTGCACGTGGCGCCGATCCAGCAGGGCGATCAGCACATTCACATCCAACAGAGCCACGCTCATGCCGGTTCGTCGCGCAGCTGGTTCACCAGCTCGAGATCCACGGGTGCTCCCCTGTCCATCCAGGGCAGCAGAGGCAGGCCATTGCGATGGTCAACTCCGTGGGCTTCTGAGCTGGCCCCCGCCGCCGGAGCCACCAGGCCCTGCCGCGCCAGCGCGCTGATCACGGCCCCGAGGCTGGAGCGTTGCTGGCGGGCCAGCACCCGCGCCGCCGCCAGCACGTCGTCGTCGAGCTGCAGGGTGGTGCGCACCTGATGTCATCGCATCAGGCATCAGCCTAGGCACCGTTCGGCGCGGCAGCGATCTGCGGGCCGCCGACCCCCAGGGGACCAACCGATCACCATCACAGTGGTGCACGATCACCTGGTGGAGCTCAACGCAGAACCTGCACCTCCAGCTCCAGCGGCAGCTCAGCCCAGGCCTGATCACAGGTCACCACCTTCAGGCCGAGCCGCAGCCCCAGGCTGAGGCAGGCGCGATCGCCCAGCGACAGGCCCTGCTGACGCGTGAGGGGCCAAAGCTGACCTGCTCTCTCGCCATCGGCGGCCACAAAGGGCTCCACCTGCATTCCCAAAGCCTGCAGCTCCTCCCGCATTCCCTGAACCTCCACTCCTGCGGAGAGCGACTTCTGCACCACCTCAGCCCAGTTCACGCTGGTCATTCGCGCATCGCTCAGCAGCCCATCCACCACCTCGGCGCCCGGTTCCTGCAGCAGATACGCCAATAGGGCCGA
>RFPK01000470.1 GCA_009926195.1 Synechococcaceae bacterium WB4_1_0192
CCCGCCTGCAGAACCTGGGCACCGAGCCCTTCCTGGTGGCCGCCAGCCTGAAGGGCGTCCTGGCCCAGCGCCTGGTGCGCCGCATCTGCAGCCAGTGCAAGGAGGAGTTCGCGCCCGACGCGCAGCAGGCGCTGGGCCAGGGAGAGCCGCTGGCGTAGACGACGGGCCTGCAGGCTGTCGTCGCCGGGATCAAGCCGTTCGGCACGGCTCACCTGGGCCATCAGGCCCGAGAGGCGATGCAGCCAGCGGATGGGGGTGTGCGGGGAGCGCGAAGGCGAAGCCATGGCGCCAGGATGGCCCGGTGCCCCGGCAACCGTCCAGTGCCCGATTCGATCACCCAGCCCAGCAGTGCGGCCTGGCCGCAGCAGAGCCAGGCCCTGGCCCAGCAGCTGCATGCTCTGCTGCGGATCGATGGCCGCGACTGGCATGCGTTCAAAGGGCAGCCCCAGCGCCGCGCCGCCGAGCAGCTGGCCGCCGCCCTGGTGCAGTTGCTAGCGGAGAGCAACCCGCCCGGGGCCCCGGTGGCTGGGGTGCAGCGGCAGCAGGCCACCGACCTGGTGCGCAGCGCCCTGGGCTGGCTCAACGGCGACCTGCGCGACCCAGGCTGCCCCAGCCACGGGCGCTGAGCGGGATCAGGCGGCCTGAAGTCGACGGGCCAGCTGCAGGCGATTGCCCCGGTTGCTCCAGCGCACGTCGTCGAAGCACTGGTGAATCAGAAACAGTCCCCTGCCGCAGAGGGCATCGCTGCACTCCGGCAGGGCGCCGTGGCGGAGCTGGGGAGCCAGGCCGGCCCCTTCATCCTGCACCTGGAACACCACCCAGCGCGGCGTGAGGATGCGCCGGATCCGCAGGCACTTGCCCGGATCGTTGCCGTTGCCGTGGCGCACGGCGTTCACCAGCGCCTCCTGCAGGCCGAGCTGCAGGGCTGCCTGCTGCTGCTGGCAGCGGATCGGCTCCAACAACAGGTCCAGCAGCGGCGCCAACTGCAGGGTGGAGGGGGTGATGAAGTCAGCCCAGCG
>RFPK01000048.1 GCA_009926195.1 Synechococcaceae bacterium WB4_1_0192
ACGCCGCCATGGTCAACCCCAACGTGGTCAATGGCATCGGCGGCACCCCAACGGCGCTCAAGCCAGGGCGATGACACCTGATCTCCAGCGGCGGGCTGGATCGGCGGGCCACCAGCGGAGCCTCTGATTACCGGCCTGCTGCAAGCCGGCGGCGCCGCTGGCTCGCCAGGGGCAGCAGAACCAGGCAGAGCACGCCGATCATCGGACCAGGCGGCAGGTTGACCATCGGTTGAATGGCCAACAGGAACCCACTACCACTGATCAGGGTGCCGATCAAGGCAGCCCGGGCCAAGGCCTGCCGCAGGCTGAGGGCGCCAGGCAGGGCCAGCAGGGCCGGCGCCCCCATCAGGCCGATCACCAGCACCACCCCGACCGCCGTCATGGCGCTCACCACCGTGAAGGCCGTCACCAGGGTGAGCAGCAGCCGCAGGCGACGCACGGGCAGGCCGGCGCTGGCGGCACCGAGCGGATCAACACCGACGTAGACGTAGTGCCGGTAGCGCAGGCCCAGCAAGAGCAGCATGGCCAACAGGGCCAGCAGGCTGCGGACCAGATCCAGGGGCGTGGCCGCCAGCAGATCGCCGAATAACACCGCCTCCAGATCGACGCGGATGTGCAGCAACGGAATCAGCAGCACCCCCAGGCCGAGGAAGCCGGCCAGCACGGTGTTGAGCACCGCTTCGTCACCGCCCTGACCGGGCCGTTCCGCTCCGCTGAAACGCTCCGCCAGCAGGGCACCGGCCACGCCGCTGACCACGCCACCGACGCCCGGATCGAGCCGCAGGGCGAGGGCGATCGCCAGTCCGGGCAACACCGCATGCGACACCAGATTGGCCAGGAACAGACGCCTCTGCACCAGCAGCAGGGTGCCCGCCAATGGAGCCAGCCCGCCGACCACCAGGGCCAGCAGCATCGGCAGCAACCACCACACTCGCTCCATAGGATCTGGGCAGCTGCCCGCTGGTTCGGCCATGCCCCTCCAGGTTGCCGCTTCAGGCGATCGTCAGCAGCTGCTGCTGGAGCAACTGCGCCTGGCGGGGCGTGAGCTGTCCGGCCAGGACCTGCATGCCCTGCTGCGCCAGGGCCCCCAGGCGATGGGGCTGGCCACCGTGTACCGGCATCTGCGTCAGCTGCAGCAGAGGGGCCTGATCCGCTGTCGACATCTGCCCAGCGGCGAGGCGCTGTTCGCGCCGCTGGAGCGCGATGAGCACCATCTGACCTGTGTGGATTGCGGCACATCCCTGGTGCTGGAGCAGTGCCCGATGCACAACGTGGCCCTGCAGGGTCCCCAGATCGGCGGATTCACGCTGCTGTTCCACACCCTGGAATTCTTCGGGCTGTGTCCGGGCTGCCGGCAGCGGCAGGAGGTTCAACCGCAGCAGTGATTGCCCACGCGCAGGTCGCCGAGCGACTGCCGCACCTGCTGCGGGGTGCCATCGGCAAGCAGACAGCGATCCAGCACCAGCACCCGGTCGTAGGCATCGAGGTCGCGGCCCCAGTCGTGGCTGCTGACCAGCAGGGTGAGGCCGGCATCCCGCAGCTGGCGCATCACCCGGAGCAGTTCGGTGCGGGAGGGAGGATCGATCGCGGCACAGGGTTCATCGAGCAGCAACAGCCGGGCCGGCTGCACGAGGGTGCGGGCAAGCAGGGTGCGCTGCTGCTGGCCGCCGGAGAGCTGATCGAGGCGGCGATCAGCCAGGGAGGCCATGCCGACGCGCTGCAGGGCAGCCTCCACATCACAGCAACCCGGCCGCTGGGCCACCAGGCGGCCCAGGGCAACAAGCTCGCGCACCGTGATCGGAAAGGTCCAGGCGATTTCACCGCGCTGGGGCATCAGCGCCAGCTGCTGGCGGGCCCGACTGAGGGTGAGGGGCTGACCATCCAGCTCGATCGTGCCGGCCGCCAGGGGCAGCTGGCCCTCGATGGACTGCAGCAGGGTGCTCTTGCCAGCCCCGTTCGGTCCAACCAATGCGGTGAGACTGCCGGGGGCAAGGGTGAAGCTGACGCGATCCAGGGCCAGCTGCTCACCGCGACGCACACAGATCTCACTGACGCGGAGCACCACCGATGACCGCCACTGCCGCCAACCTAGACAGCGGACACCGATGAGAACCATTATCATTCGCGGAGACACCCCGCCTCCCTTGCGTGCCGCTCTGCCGGTCCTTGCGGCTGCGCTGCTGCTCACACCACTGATCACCACGGCGTGCAGCCAGCCCCCGGCCGCTGACGTGATCGCCGCCGATGGCGCCCTGTGCGACATCACCCGCCGCCTGGCAGCCGACGACCTGCGGGTGAGCTGCCTGCTCGGGCCAAGCGATGATCCACACCAGTTACAGCTGACTCCCCGCCAGAGCCGCGAACTCCGGGCCGCAAAGCTGGTCCTGATCAATGGCTATGGGCTCACCCCGGCACTGGAGAAGCTGCCGCAGACCGTGAAGGTGGCGGAACGGGCGGTGCCCCAGAGCCCCATGCTCACAACCGATCCAGGGCCGGACCACCCCCAGCAGGCGCACGATCCGGAACTGGGCACACACCACCACGGAGATCGCGATCCACATGTGTGGCACGACCCGCGCCAGGCCGCCGCGATGGTGCGGCTGGTGAGCGCAGAGCTGCAGCGCCTCAGTCCCCGTCATGGGGCCGCGATCCAGAACCGCGCCCAACGGATGCAGACCACCCTGGCTGCGCTGCACCGCTGGAATCAGCGCCAGTTCGCCACCATTGCCGGCCGTCCCACCCTGGCCAGCGGACACCGGGCCTTCGCCAGCCTGGCACGGGCCTACAGGCTCAACGAACTGTCGGTGCTGGATGCGGACAGCGCCAGCAGCAGCCTGCGACCGCAACAGCTGACGAGCGTGCTGGGGCAACTGCGGCAGCAGGACGTACGCAGCCTGTTCGCCGAACAGCTGCCCGCGCCGAAATCCCTGGCACGCATCAGCGCCCTCAGCCACGTACCCATCGCCCCAAGCCCGCTGCTCGCCGATCACGCGGGCGAGAACCTGATGCGCACCCTCACGAGCAACACCTGCCTGATCGTGGAGCAGCTCGGCGGACAGTGCGACCGGCAGGCCAGGGCAGCCCTGCAGCACCAGTGGGATGCGATCCGGTGAATGGCATCCGACGACAAAGGGCTCACGGCTGCGGTTCAGCCATAACCTCAGCGCAGGATCCTGCACCGCGGATCAAATCCGCTGCCATGCACCCACCGTTCTGATGAACCTTTCGCCGACCCTGCTCCTTGCTCCTGCAGCTCTGAGCCCGCTCCTACCCCTGGTCATCGACGGGAACCATCGGGTCGATGCGGCCGGACTGAGCAGCGACCAGGTCAGCTCGATCAGCCAGTTCAGCGATGTGCGCCCGGGCGACTGGGCCTATCAGGCCCTCACCAACCTGATCGAGGGCCATGGCTGCGTGGCCGGCTATGCCAACAGCAGCTACGCCGGCGGCAGGCCTCTCAGCCGCTACGAGGCCGCCGCACTGATCAACGCCTGCCTTGACCGCGTCAGCGAACAGAGCGAGGCGTTGCAACGCCTGCTCAAGGAATTCGAGCGGGAGCTTGCGGCGCTCAGGGGCCGGGTGGATGGTCTTGAGGCCCGCGTGGGCGAACTCGAGGCCACCCAGTTCTCCACAACCACCAAGCTCAATGGTGAGGCCACCTTCGTGGTCGGGGGGAACGCCTTCAGCGGCAGCGCTTCCACCCTGGTGCGCCAGAGTCAAGAACAGTTCGGCGCCATCAGTTTCAATTACGACCTGACGCTGAACCTCGACACCAGCTTCACCGGCCGTGATCTGCTGCGGACCACGCTTCGGGCTGGCAATTTCAGCTCGATGTACAACAGCTTCGGCGGCGGCGGCCCCAGCCCCCTGTCCACTCTGGAGGTGGCCTTCCAGGAGGACCTTGGCACCCCCGATGCCGATGGCGGCGCTGTGATCGCGATCAATCGGCTGTTCTACCAGCTGCCGCTTGGCGATTTCACCCTCACCCTGGGCGGCCTGGTGGAACAGGGAGACATGCTGGCGATCTCGCCGAGCGTGTACCCCTCGGACACGGTCCTCGATGTGCTGGCCCTGCCAGGAGCCCAGGGGGCGTACAACATGAATCTGGGGACCGGCGCAGGTCTGTGGTGGCAGAAGAACGGCTTCGCCATCAGCGCCAACTATGTGGCGGCCAACGGCCAGATCGCCACCCCCCAAGCCGGTGGCATCGCCACGAGCGGCTCCGGGGGAGCCGGCACGGTGCAGGCCGGTTACAGCGGCAGGAACTGGGCCGTGGCTGGCATTTTTTCCTATGTCCAGAATGCCAACGATGTGATCGTCTATGCAACAGACCTCGTGGCCACGAGCTTCAACAACCCTGGCAACACCACGGCCCTCGGCCTGAGCGGCTACTGGCAGCCCTTGCATGCAGGTTGGATCCCCTCGATCAGTGCAGGCTGGGGTTACAACAGCTCCACTTACGCCGCCGACGTTGCCAACGCAGGTCTGGTGGCCACCAGCCAGTCGTGGAGTGTCGGCCTGGAGTGGCAGAACGTGCTGCGCAAGAGCAATGCGCTGGGCATGGCCGTGGGCGAGGCGACCTTCGCCACCAGCCTCTACGGCGGCGCCACACCTCAGGATGGGAACCTGATGTGGGAATGGTGGTACAAGGTGCAGCTGAGCGATGCGATCACGCTCACACCAGCCCTCTTCTATCTCAATCGTCCACTCGGCGAGAACACCCCCAGCGGCCGGAGCTTCAACCAGCTCGGCGCGCTGATCAAAACGAGCTTCCAATTCTGAACTCCACCACCAGCATCGCGCCGCCCCAGGCAGCAGACTGGGGGGACCAGATGCCAGATGCCGCCGCGTGAACGCCAGCGTGACCCATCCCCCCTCGACCAATCCCGCTCCGAGCAATTCGGTTCTGGCAACCGCCGATGCGGCGGCTGCGCCCCTGCCGGTGACCATCCTGACCGGCTTCCTCGGCGCCGGAAAGACCACTCTGCTCAACCACATCCTCAGCAACCAGCAGGGTGTCAAGACTGCCGTTCTGGTGAACGAATTCGGCGAGATCGGCATTGACAACGATCTGATCATCGCCACCGGCGAAGACATGGTCGAACTGAGCAATGGCTGCATCTGCTGCTCGATCAACGGCGAACTGCTGGAGGCCGTCTATCGCATCCTCGATCGCCCCGATCCGGTCGACTACCTGGTGGTGGAGACCACAGGCCTGGCGGATCCCCTGCCGGTAGCCATGACCTTCCTGGGCAGCGATCTGCGCGATGCGACCCGACTCGATTCGATCATCACCCTGATCGATGCAGAAAATTTCAACGATGAAATCCTTTCAGGAGAAGTCGCCCGAGCCCAGGTGATCTACGGTGACATCCTGCTGGTGAACAAATGCGATCTAGTCAGCGAGGAGCGCCTGAGCGAGGTTGAAACGCGGCTGCGGGAGCTCAAGAAGGATGCCCGCATCCTGCGCTCGGTGAATGGGGCCGTCAGCCTGCCGCTGCTGCTGAGTGTCGGCCTGTTCGAGAGCGACAAGGTTGTGGCGGAGCAGAACCACGACGCCTGCGATCATGACCATGGCCACTGCGTCCACGAGCACGGCGCCCATGATCACGATCATGGTCATGGTCATGGCGATCACGGGCACAGCCACCATCATCACCACAGCGAAGATGGCCACGCCGATCACAGCAGCTGCGACCACGACCATGATCACAGTCATGAAAGCCATGATCACGGTCATGCCGGGGCGGCCAGCGACCATCTGGCCATCGAGGGATTCACCTCTCTGTCATTCAGCAGCGATGGCCCCTTTTCACTGCGCAAGTTCCAGAACTTTCTCGATAATCAGCTGCCAGCCGGCGTCTTCCGCGCCAAAGGCATCCTCTGGTTCAACGAGAGCGAACGGCGTCATGTATTCCACCTGGCCGGCAAACGCTTCTCGATCGACGACAGCGACTGGCGCTCCCCCAGCGAGCGCCGCAACCAGCTTGTGCTGATCGGCAAAGAGCTCGATCACACCCAGTTGCGCAAGCAGCTGCAGGCCTGCGTGGCCCGAGACGCCGGTAAGGGTTTCCGCTGAACCCCGTCGCTGCCAGTGACGCCAATGCGACAACAGTCCTGGACAGCCCCGCTACGCTGAATCGACCCGCCTGTTCCGCCATGGCCGACGTCGTGCTGCTCGCCGCCGTTCTCGCCCTGTTCGGCCTGGCCTACTGGCTCACAGGCAGCTCATCCGATGACGACGACCAGGGCGGCGGGCTGATGCAGCCCGTGCTGGTGCCGGTACGGGTTCAGCAGCGCCACTGATCAGACCAACCGGCCTTGCCCCTCCACCGCGGCGCAGGCTGGACACAGCGCCCGGACGTTCAGCACGCATTCGAGCAGCTGAAAGCCATGGCTACCAGCGGCCTGCTCGCCGGCCTGCAGGACCGCCTGGCTTTCGAATTCTTCGGTCTGACCGCAGCGCACACAGACCAGATGGTGATGGTCGCGGTGGTGATCACCGCTGGCCAGCTCGAACCGACGTCCCCCCTCAGGCAGCTCCAGCTCCCGCAGCAGGTCCATCGAGGAGAGCAGGCGCAAGGTTCGATACACCGTGGCCAGGGAAACCCGCTCCTCGGCCCGCAGCAGCTGCTGGTGCACTTCCTCGGCGCTGAGATGGGTACCCTCGCCGATGCGCTCGAACAGGGCCAGCACCCGCTGGCGCTGGGGCGTGAGCCGCTGGCCGCGGCCATGCAGGGTGGTGCGCAGCTGCTCACTCTGCACCGGGCCAGAAGGACGCCCAGCAACCGCCAGAGGCCCGATCGACTGGGGGGGGATCGGCTGTGGCAAGGGTTGTGGCAGCGGTGGCGGCAGGGGTGGCGGCAGCGGTGGTGTGGAAGCTGCGGCCATGGCCGGCATCGGGCTCGTTCTCAACAGTAAGGCCTGTTGCGAACAGGTGCCAGAGTGGGGGTGCTCCACCTGGTTCTGATGTCGGGGCCCCGCGCCGTCTTCCTGGATGCCCTCAGCCTCGGCAGCGTTGATCTGACACCGCTGCAGGCCTGGTGTGACCTCAGATGCTGGCCCTCAACCTTGCCGGAGCAGCGCCTGGAGCGCCTGGCGGGAGCGGAGATCGCCATCACCAACAAGATCGTGCTCGACGGGCCGCTGCTGGAGCAACTGCCCGAGCTGCGCCTGATCTGCACCGCCTCCACCGGCACCGACCAGGTGGATCTCGCCAGCTGCCGACGCCGCGGCATCAGGGTGCACAACGCCGGCCGCTACAGCACCGCGTCGGTGGTGCAGATCACCTGGGCGCTGATCCTGGAGCTGTGTTGCCGGATCCAGACCCGAAGGGAACGCATCCAGGCCGGCGACTGGCAGAGCAGCCCGGTGTTCGCCCTGATCGAACCGGAATTCGATGAGCTGGCTGGCCGCACCCTGGTGGTGCTCGGCGCCGGCACCATCGGCCAGGGGGTGCTGGCGATCGGCGAGGCCTTCGGCATGCGCACGATCGGCCTCACCAGCCGGGATGGGGAAGCCGAACTGGAGCAGGCCCTGCGGCAGGCGGACGTCCTCAGCCTGCACGCGCCGCTGACACCGCGCACCCAGGCGCTGATCAATGCCGAACGGCTGGGCTGGCTGCCGCCGGGTGGTGTGCTGGTGAACGCCGGCCGGGGCGGCCTGGTGGATCTGCAGGCCCTGTGCGGCGCCCTGCGCAGCGGTCGCCTGGCCGGAGCCGCCCTGGACGTCCTGGCCGTGGAGCCACCCGGGCCCGAGCTCACGCCCCTGCTCGGTCTTCCGAACCTGCTGCTGACGCCCCACATGGCCTGGAGTTCACGCCAGGCCCGCGAGCGCCTGGTGCAGACCCTGGCCATCAACCTGCAGCGCTACGGCAACGAGCGCCGCACCAGTGGCGCCTGACCACGCCAGGGAACGCGGACACCTGCAGCCCAGGCGGCATCAGCCCGTGCGCTGAGGGCCGCCAGGAGATCGGCCAAGGCCGTGATCAGCCGGTAGCTGATCGCCAGCGCCAGCAGCGGTGCCTCGGGCACCGCCACAGCAAGCCGAAGCAGCAACACCGCCTCGAAGACGCCCAGTCCGCCGGGGGCGCCAGGAACCACCAGACCGGCCGTCCAGGCCAAGGCGAAACCCGCCAGCCAACCCGCCCATGGCAGAGCCGGCGAGAGGTCAAAGGCCTGCACGCAGCACGCGAAACCGGCAAACCGCAGCAGCACGAAGGCGAGCTCCAGCAGCAGCGGCGGCCAGGGATAACCCGGCAGAAGAACGGGCATGGTCAGGTCGTCAGCAGCGACGACCAGCAGCCGGCGCTGCACCAGCTGTCGCTGACGCTGGTCTTCGAGCCAGGCCATCAACGGATTGAGCCATCGGGGCAGCAGCAGCAGCAGCGCCAGCGGCGCCAGCAACCCGAAGCCCATCTGCCAGCCCCCAAGGGGCACCAGGGCCAGCGCTGCCACCGCCATCAGCACTGGATCGAGCAGCACCGCCACCAGCGCCGGCGCGGTGGCCAGGGGCTGGGACAGCAGCGCCGGCTGGGGATCCGCAGCAGCGGCAGTGCTGGTGGTCCGCAGGGCCTGCAGGCGGGCCAGCAGGTGCCAGACACCGCCGGGCAGGTACTTGCGCAGGTTCGAGCGCAGGAACAGCGACACCACAGCGGTCCAGCGGGGGCGATGGCCCAGCCCGCCAGGGTCATCAGATCGTCCATCTCGGGCTTGCACTGCAGGGTGCCATCCGGACGCACGGCGCGCTTGATGCGCACCGGCCCCCAGGGCGTGGTCAGGCTGAACTGATCGCGGCGGAGCTCCCAACGCTGCTGCCACTGTTCGCGCACGCCGAGACTGCTGCCCCACTGCCACCAGATCCGCCGCAGATCCGCAGCCTGCTCCGGTCGCACCAGCACGGTGACCAGGGTGCCTGGACGGCCCTTCTTCATCTGCACGGGCTGGCTGAACACCTCCAGGGCTCCGGCGGCCCGCAGCTGCTCCTGAAGAAAAGCCAGATCCTCCGGCGTGGCGTCATCGATCTGAGCCTGCTTCTGCAGCAGGGCCTCCAGGCGCGGCTGCTCCGGCTGCGCAGCGGCCAACGGCTCCGCCAGCAGCACTCGCAACAGGTTGGGGCGGTCGAGCCTGCGGCTGCCGAGCCCCACCCCCACCGCCTGGGGCACCAGGGCCGGCGCTGGTCCAAACCGCTCGGCCAGCACCGCCATCAGCGCCAGACCGGTGGGGGTGGTGAGCTCAGCCGGGGGGAGATCAGCACTGCTGGCCAGGGGCACGGCACGGCGGCGGGCCAGCTCAAGCACCGCCGGGGCCGGTACCGGCAGGGTGCCATGGGCGGTTTTCACGGTGCCATGGCCGGCAGGCGGCACAGCGCAGACCAGCCTCGGCGAACCGAAGTGCCGCAAGCCAGCGCAGACCCCAACCACATCGACGAGGGCATCGATGGCGCCCACCTCATGGAAGTGCACCTGCTCGGCGGCGTGGCCATGCACCGCAGCCTCCGCCTCCGCCAGCAGGGTGAACACGGCCAGCACCTGCTCACGAAGATCCGGCTGCAGCGGTGCAGCCTCAATCTGGCGCTGCAGATCCCCCCAGAGGCGATGGGAGGGCTCGGGCTCGCAGGCCTCGACGTCCAGGTGCAGACCACGCAGACCACCGCTGCGCCGCTCCTCCAGCTGCAACCGATAGGCACCGGCCAGGCCCATGGCCGCCAGAGGTTCGTGCAGCACAGCCTCCGGCAGGCCCAGGTCGAACAGGGCTGCCAGCAACATGTTTCCCGCGAGGCCGGTGGGGCAATCCACCACGGCCAGGGCCACCGGGGCACTCATCGCACCGCCGCCAGCAACTGCTCGGCCCGGGCTTCCAGGTCCGACCGCCGCTGGCGCAGCCATTGCTCCACCTCACGCCGCGCCCGGCGCTGCTCGTTCTGGGCCGTGGTCACGTCGTAGCCGGAGAGCCCCCAGAGGCGGCCGAGCAGGGCGCGATCGTCGGCTCCACCACGGGAGCCGCCATAGATCAGGCTTTCGGCCACCATGCCGGCCTGGAGCACCCGGCTCCAGCGGCGCAGATCCTCCAGCGCCAGCTTGGCGTGGTCGGGAGGCTCGAGCTGGGTGCTGCCATTGGCCCGCAACCCCTGGCGCCAGCAGGCCAGGCTGCCCACCAGCACCTGCTGCACGGGCAGATCGTTTTCAGCGGCTAGCAGCACATGACCGGCTTCGTGGATGGCGATCCGCCGCAGGCGTGCGCGACCCAGGCCTGCCGGCAGGGCCTCCGCCAGCAGATGGCCACCCAGCCCGCCGAACCGGGCTGCATCGAGGGTGAGCGCCGCCAGGCCCCCACCGGCAGCCAGGGCGATCAACCAGGGTGAGATGCCGAGCAACGGTCCTGCCACCGCGGCGGCGCTGACACCAGCCACGACCACGCCAGCGGCCAGGGCCGCCGTGGAGCCCTGATCGGAGCCAGGAAAACGCTCCGGAGCGGCCATGCTCAGCGCCGGGGACCGGGGCGCCCACCGGCGCGTCCCTTGCCCTTGCCG
>RFPK01000471.1 GCA_009926195.1 Synechococcaceae bacterium WB4_1_0192
AGGGTCATCGAAGGCTTGAGCAGGCTGCCCTCCAGCAGCACCCCGTTCAGGGCCAGGGCCTCATACACCAGGCGCAGCACCCACTCCTGCACCGCGGCGGTGGTGGTGATGTCGTGGTCGCCATCCATCAGGATCTCCGGCTCCACGATCGGCACCAGCCCCTGCTCCTGCACGGTGCGGGCATAGCGGGCCAGGCCCCAGGCGTTCTCGCGCACCGCCAGCTCGGATGGACAGCCAGCGGCCGTGATCTGCAGCACGGCACGCCATTTGGCGAAGCGGGCGCCACGGGCGTAGTAGCGGGCGGCCCGCTCCGCCAGCCCCTGCAGGCCGGTGCACCAGCTCTCACCACTCAGGCCGCCGGCCAGGGGTGCCACCCCCTGATCCACCTTGATGCCGGGAATGATCCCCTGGCGCTGGAACAGCTCCACGATCGAGGTGGCCTCGCCTGCCCCGGCGGCTGCGGCCACCGCTGGATCGGCGTCCTGAAACAGGGTTTCCTCGTAGAGGATCACACCGGAGATGGCACTGCCGAGCTCCGGCGCCGTGGCCAGCAGGGTGCGGTAAGCACGGCGGTTGGCCTCGCTGTTCTCCACGCCGATGGCGGCGAAGCGCTTGCCGATCGTGCCGGTGGATTCATCGGCCGCCAGCAACCCCGTGCCCGGCCGGCCCAGGGCCTCGGCCGTAGCGATCAGCTCATCGCGAACGTCGTCCAGGGACATGGGGGCGGCGCCGGCGTGCTGCTCTCTGGCTAACCACGCCCAGGCGGGGCGTCAACGCCAGCGGTTCACGCTCGCCACAATCGCCTCACCCCAGCCCCGTGCATGCTGCCGCCGGATTCGCTGCTCACCCTCACGCCCGAGGGCCTGTACTGCCGGGCGGCCGAGGCCTGGATCGATCCCTGGCGGCCGGTGCCGCGGGCCCTGATCACCCACGCCCACGCCGACCACGCCCGGCAGTACAGGCCCTCGGGCGTGAGGGTGAGCAGCGAATCCGGCGGCAGCATGCACGGGGCTGGGGTG
>RFPK01000472.1 GCA_009926195.1 Synechococcaceae bacterium WB4_1_0192
GCGAGCGGTAGCCAAACTCGGCGGCTACCTCCCAACGCAGCCGATCGCACACGAAGCGCATCAGGGTGCCATTGGCTTCCAGGCTGGGCGTGAGCTGCTGCTGCAGGGCATCCCACTCCCTGAGCCACTCCAGGTCGTGGGGGATGAAGGTGGCGGCGAAGTCCACCGGATTCGGGAAGCGCTGCTGCCAGTCGCCGATCAGGCGCTCCTGCAGCTGATCGAGGGGGAGCGGGGAGCCGGCCTGCTGCAGCGTGGTGGTGAGGGCGGTGCGGAAGGAGGTGCGGTAGGCGCGGGCGGCGATGTAGCCGGCGCGATGGGCAGCGTCCTGCACCGAATCGGAAAAGGCCAGCAGCTTCTTGTCGCCGTTGAACGCCGAGGCAAACAGCGAGGCGCTCCAGGTGCTGGTGAGGTTGGCGGCCGAGGAACCAATCAACAGCAGGCCCTGCTGGGCGTTGCAGTAGGGGCAATCGCGGCTGACGCGCGGGTGGTTGTTCTCGTCGACTGTTTTGCAGTCGGGGATGTCGACCGGCACCAGCTCGCGGCTCTGGCAGCTGGGGCAGACGGGCACCGCACTGGTGGGTGTGGCGTCGGCCAGCTCTTTAGCGGGGTGGAACGAGAGGCAGCTGCTGCAGAGCAGGTGGCTGCTGCCCTCTGCGTCTGCATGGCCCTGAGGAAAGAGATAGCGGAGCTCAGGCGCACCCGAGAAGAACGCCTTGTAGAAGTTGCGGAGGTTGTTGGCGCGATCCAGCGTGTTGCTGGTGGAGTTCAGCGCCGTGGAGGTCCAGGCGGTGGCGCCGCAATCGCGGCAATGCACCACGGGCAGGTGGATGCTGCTGTCGCTGCCGGCCAGATCGTCGGAATGGCGCAGCTGCGGTGTGGCCTCCACGGAGGCCACCATGCGCTTGAGCTCCCGCAGCCAGAGCTGCACGCGCAGGTTGAGCCAGGGCACCACCACGGGGCTGCCATCGAGCTTGGTGGTGCTGCGGCGGGCATGGGCGATCAGGGCCAGCAGGC
>RFPK01000049.1 GCA_009926195.1 Synechococcaceae bacterium WB4_1_0192
CCCGGGTGACGACCGGCGCGAGTGGGCCACCCAGGGCCATGAGCCCCTCGGTGCCGTGCTGGATTTCGGCGCTCTGCGCCAGTGGCTGGCCCAGCGGGCGAGTGCTGTCGGCGCAAGACTCTGGCTGGGGTGGCGCGCCGTCGCCTGGGACGCCACCCCTACGGGCGCGGTCACGGAGTTGCGGGGTCCGGCGGGAGAGATCCGCCGCATCCACAGCCGCTGGCTGGTGGATGCCAGCGGCCAGCGACGGGCACTGCTGGGGGAGCCGGCCGTGGCAGCCGGTCCCCTGGTGTGTGGCAGCGGCGTGGAGTGGCTGCTGCAGGTGAGCGAGCAGGATTGGGCGCCCTGGGCTGAGCGCCTCACGTTCCTGATGGGCAGCGACTGGCTGCCTCAGGGCTACGGCTGGGTGTTCCCGATGGCCCCGGGCCAGCTCAAGGTCGGGGTCTGTCGCCTGAACGATCCTGCCCGGAGCCAGCCGCCGCTCCATGGCCTTCTGCGCACGGTGCTCCAGCGCCTCGATCTCAATGATGCGGCGGTGCTGGATCGCCATGGCGGCCTGATCCGCAGCACGATCGGGCGCCTCGAGCCGCATCAGCGTGGCCCATTGCTCGGTCTGGGTGATGCCGTCAGCACGGCCAATCTGCTCGGCGGTGAGGGCATCCGTCATGCCCTCACCAGCAGTGCGGTGCTGGCCCCATTGCTGCTGGAAGCCCTGACCGGGCGACCGGCCGCGCTGCGCCGCTACGGGCCGCGACTGCGCCGACGTCTCGGCTGGCGTTGGAGCCTGAGCGGTCGCCTGGCCCGGCGCACCTGGTTGGGGCTGGATGGTCCCCAGGCCGATCGGCGTCTGCGGCGCCTGCTGGCTGGTCTGGCTGCGGGCGCTGACGCCTCTGATCTTTCGGCGTTGTTGTTTGACTACCGCTTCGAGCGCTATGGCCTCAGGGCCCTGCCCTACCTGCTGGGATGGCGCTGAGGCGCAGCGGGATCGCGGCAGACGAAAAAGCCCCCGAGGGGGGCGCTTGGGCTGGGATCGCTCAGGATCCCTGCCACGTCTGTGAGGGGCTGTTCCTGAAGGAGCCAGGGGTCGGGCCGGACGGCGCCGCGACCCCTGGCCGATCAGACTCAGCCGATCAGACCACGCCGCGGGCAGCCAGGCCGAGGATCGCGCCCATGCCGAGGATGTGGCCGAAGGAGGTGGTGGCCAGCAGGGCGGCGTGGCTCATGCCACCGAACATGGCGGCGTTGGGCAGCTGGGCGCCTTCGTTGGGGTACTTGATGGTGGCCTTGCCGATGCCGATGGCGATCACGTTGGCGATGATCATCACCAGGCCCACCTTGGGCGACCAGGCAACGGAGGCGGGGGCGATGGCCAGCAGGGGAGCGAGCATCGATTTCTCGGGGCGACGCTTCATCTTCTGAGCGGAGCCCGCCTCCTGCCCGGGTCGCTTAAGAGTTGTTCATGGCCTTGGCTTTGAGCTCACTCACCACACCGCTGCGTTTGAGCATGCTGATCGCCCTGTTGATGCGGGCGGCGATGGCGGGGTCGAGGCCTGGAGACAGCACGAACGCCTGGGATTCCGGTAGGAGCCCCTGCAGGCTGATCCCGAGCTGGCCCCGTGGGGCAAGGCTGAGGGCATAGCGCATCTGCAGTTCCTCCGCCAGAACCGCATCGGCGCGGTCGTGGAGCAGCAGCTCCGGCGCCTGGTTCACCTGCGTCAGCGGCACGATCGTCAGCGGTCTGGCCGTTGTCCGGTTGCGCAGCTCCTGCAGCACCTCTTCGCTGACGCTGCCCGGTCGGGCTGCCACCCGCAGCCCCTGCAGGTCGTTGAGCCGGTGCAGAGCTGTCAGGCCACCGGCCGGTTCTCGCACCAGCTTCACCGTGATGGTGGTCACCAGCAGCGACGCGGTGACGATGCGGATCAGATAGCTGACGATCACCAGGCCATGGCCCCGTGTCGTCGCCGCGATCGTGTTCGTGCCAGGTCCGGTCGCCAGGATCTGAAACACCTTGGCGAAGCTGCGCCGTTGCCCCTGGCTCTGGTGTTCTTCGCTGCTGCCGTGGGCCTCGCAGTGCCAGAGCAGCAGACTCACCACGGCGATGCAGGCCAGGTAGGCGCCCAGCAGCTCGAGCACCGGACGGCTGATCAGCGAGCGCAGCATCGCTTCGCCAGCCTCCAGGCGGCTGCGCCGCTGCAGCACCGCCAGACCCATCTCCAGAAAGGGCAGGGTGAACCGCACGCTGTTGACGCGCTGCGGTGTGATCGTCAGGCAGCCGATGCCGACATCCAGTTCACCCTGTCGCACCGCCCTCAGCAGGTCTGCGGCCGTGCGGCGGGTTTCGTGGATGAACGGCAGCTGCTCCCGGGCGGCCACCTGCGCCCACAGCTCCACCGCCAGGCCGCTCCAGCGGCCTGGCTCGGCATCGGAGCAGGGCTGGGCTCCGTCGAGGACGCCGACCCTCAGGACTGGGCCCTGATCTCGGACGGCGGCCGTCACCATCCCGGGTGCGCCGATGGCTGCGGCCAGCAGCAGCGGCAGGGTCAGCCCTTTCAGCGCTCGAACTCCTGCGTTCATCGCCGCTCCCGGAAACCGAGCAGGACCAGCAGATTGCTGAGGGTGAGGAACGCTTCGGCGCCGCCGTGCAGTGGATCCACATCGGCCAGCTGGTGGCCGAAGTGACGCTCCGCCACCAGGGCAGCGCCGATGGTGACGGCGACAAACAGCAGCGTCAGGGCAAAGCCGACCAGGGCCAGGGGCGGCAGCCGACCGGAGCGCCGGGCGTACCAGAGAAAGGCCAGGTAGGGAAAGAGCGACAACGCGAACAGCGGTGCCGGGTCGAATCCCCCCAGCTGGGTCAGCAGGGCGTTCAGGGTCACGGTTCTGGAGACGCCGGCCGGGCCAGGTTCCAGGCGGCCAGCGCCAGGGTGACGTTGCCGATCAGGGTTGTGCCGGCCTGCAGCACCACCAGCCCCTTGAGCTCCTCGGCATTGTCAAACAGGTGCCAGGTGCAGGCGGCCATCGCGCTCACCAGGGCCGGCAGCATCGCCAGGGCCAGCCAGTGCCAGGCCCGCTCGCGCCGCTCCAGGCCCCAGCGCTGAATCGCCAGCATCGCCAGGCCCCACTCGAGCACGGAGGCGACATGGATCCACCAAGTGGGCAGCGAGAGGGCGTGCATGCGCCGATTCTGCCCGGCGCCGATCAGTGGATGTGGCCGCTGAACTGTTCGTACAGGCCCGAGAGAACGCTGGCCATCTCCGGTCGCAGTTGACAGTCCGGTACTGAATTGGCGGCCAGCAGGAGCAGAGCACAGGCCTCCACCAGTGATGCGGCCTCCTCCGTGTTGAGGCTGATCAGGTGATTGTCGGCGCAGTGGGTGACATGCACGGCGGGGCCTGATGCTGATGTTCACGCTACCGAACGTGTCCGCTTTGTTGTTGATGCGCCGTTTGATTTTCGTTTTGTCTGCGGCCTTGACCTCCTCAGGCCTTGCGAAACAGCGCCAGCTGCCTACGCTCCGGGAAGCTGATTCGGTCGGGATGGCCAAGCTTCTGCAACGCGCTCTGCTGCTCCCTCTGGGCTGCGGCCTGGTTCTGGCAATGGCTTCGGCGCAGGCCTGTGAAAAACACCTGCGCGGTCATGGTTCCGGTTCTGATACCGCCGCTCAGGCCAATCAGCCCTGAGCACCGGGCTGGGCTGAGAGACGCTGGAAGCTGTCACGCCGGTGAAAATCGGCTTCAGGGCCTCTGTGCTGCCAGGCCCAGTAGCTGCAGCGCCCGTGCTGATGCTCCATCACCGCCGTTGCGGACAGCTCCAGCGGTGTTCCCGCTGGCAGCAGTGGGGTCAGATCCAGGCTGATCTCCAGCTCAAGGCTCGCCTTCAGGTCCGTGCTGCCTGGGGCTGGCGTCCGTCGCTGCCGATGGGGCAGCGACACGATGCGTTGCTCCGCCTTCAGGCCCTCGCGATAGCCAGTGAGGGCGTAGACGTTCCAGTCGCCGCAGGGGGCGAGGTTGATCTCCCAGTAGCCCGGTTGATCGGGCACGGCCAGAAAGGCCTCGAAGCAGGTGCTTTGCCAGAGCCCATCGCGCCGTTGTGGCTGAGGGCCTGTGCCCGGGATCACCAGCGTGTCCAGGGGGCCATCCAGCCTGAACTGCAGCTCCAGCACCCCATCGCGCCAGCGGGCGCCGGCCTCGAGATCCAGGGCCTCCAGATCCGGTTCGCCCTGAAAGGGCCGCAGGGCAGCGCGATGCTCCATCAGGCCGGCTGGAGTCGTGCCACCAGCCCACGCAGCTCACGCTCCTGGGCCTCGATGCTGGCGGTGAGCCGGAACTGCACGACGGCCCGGTGCAGGTTCTGATCCGGGTGCTCGGCCCTGAAGTAGCGGTTGCCGGCGAGGTGATCGCTGAAGAAGCGCAGACCCAGCTCGAAGCTGATCAGCCGGGCCGCATCGGTGATGTAGTCGCGTTCCGTACCACTGAGTAGATCGCCAGCCACGGCCAGGTAGCCCTCGAGGATCGCTGCCGCCAGGTCGAGGTCGAAATGCACCGCCTCGAAATCCAGGGTTTCTTCGCCGAGTCGATTGCAGCAGGAGCGCAGGCAGTCGCCGATGTCGTAGTGAAGCAGCCCAGGCTTGACGGTGTCCAGGTCGATCAGGGCCACCGCCGCCCCGCTCTCTCCATCCAGCAGCATGTTGTTGATCTTCGGGTCGCCGTGGATCGGGCGCAGCGGCAGCTCACCGCGAGCCTTGGCCCGTTCCAGCACGCTGACGAAACCCTCACGCTCACGGATGAAGGCCACGCACGCCCGGGCGAGGTCCGTGTCCGGCACCGCCGTGCGCACCAGGGCGCGGTGGTAGTCCTCCAGGTAGCGCGGCGTGATGTGGAACCCCTCAAGGGTGTCGGCCAGGGTGTCCACGGGTAGATCGCTGATCAGCTGGTGGAACACCCCCAGGCCCCAGCCCAGTTCACGGGCCTGGCTGCGGGTCTCGATCACGTCCACGCTGCGGGCATCGTCCACATGGGTGAGCGTGCGCCAGAAGCCACCGCTGGCGCAGCAATGCCAGGCCTGGCCATCGGCCCGGTTGCAGACCACCTGGGGCAGTTCCCAGCGCCGGCCCGACAGCCAGCTGGTGCTGGCCTCAGCCAGCCTGCTCTGCACATGGGCGCTCAGGTGCTGCAGGTTGCCCATCACCAGCTCGGGCTGGCGGAACACCTCGGTGTTCAAGCGCTGCAAGACGTAACGGCGTTCGGCCGTCTGCACCAGGAAGGTGTGATTGACGTTGCCGCTGCCCAGCGGCGTGATCGCCAGCACCTCGCCGTCGATCGCGAAGGCGGCGGCGACGGCACGAAGGGCACCCTCCTGGTCGGTGGTGAGACCAGGGGTGGTCGTCGTTGTGTTGCCCGCTGCTGCTGAATCCGGGTGCTGCTTCATCCCCTGAGGCTGTCAGCCGTTGCGGTGCCGTGGGCTGGCCTGGGGTCAGCTGTCGTTCAGGCCCCGGCTGCGGCAGCCCGCTCCTGTTCGATCTCGCGGACCAGTTGGTGGCGGATGTGATCCGGCGACTTGTACTGGCGTGGCAGGCAGTTGTGCAGGGTCTCGAGCCGGCTCCAGCAGAGGGTCTTCTCAATCCCGGCCGTGGAGCGCCCCTCGAGCAGAAGCTGTTTGAGGGCCTTGCGGTAGAGGAAATATTTCGCTTCCAATTCGCCGATCGTCAGGCCGTTGCTTGCGGACATGGTCTGACCATCAGGTAGATGCGAACCGTAATCGAGATCGCCAGCCCCTGGGTCAGCTGGAGGCCGAGGTGTAATGGCGCAGGGCGTGTTGCCAGAACGCCCGGCTCAGCCAGAGGGTCAGCGCCGCCGCCATCAGGCTCCCGGCCGCCCAGAGCGGTGAGGCGCGGCCCAGCAGTGCTTCCGCTGGCACCGTGGTGAGAAACGCCACCGGCAGCACAAGCGTGAACACCAGTCGCAGACCGGGCGGATAGGCCGACACCGGGTAGCGCCCGGCCACCAGCGTGTAGCGCAGCACCTCAGTCGCATTCCAAACCTTCACGAACCAGATGCTCAGGCTCGCCAGCAGGAACCAGAGGCTGTACAGGATCGCGGCAGCGGCGCTCAGCAGGCACAGCCCCAGCAGCAGTCGGCTGCCGACAGCCCATGGCTGACTCCAGACCATCACCGGAGTGGCCTGGGCCAGGCCCCAGCCGATCAGCCCCATGCCGACGACGATCGCCGGCAGCCCCCAGGGGGAGATCTGTCGTGTCGAGAGCCAGAACTGGCTATCGATCGGTTTGAGCAGCACAAAATCGAGGCTGCCCGTCTGGACATGCTGAACGATCCGGCTCAGATTCGGTTGCAGCAGACAGCTGGTGAAGCCGTCCAGCAGGGTGTAAAGCCCCAGCACAACCAGGGCCGCATCCCAGCTCCAGCCGCCCAGATCCCGGCCGTGGCCATAGAGCAGGCTCAACACGAACAGGCTGCCGGCCAGGTTGCCGATCACGGCGATCAACTCGACCAGGGCGTTGCCGGGATATTCCAGTTCCGCCGCCAGGGCACTGCCCCAGAATCGCCGCAGGCAGCTGCCGTAGAGGCGTAGCCGTTCCCTGGCCATCTCAGGCTCCCATGGCGGCGTAGCGGCGGATGCCGGCCCGCCAGAGCAGCAGGGCGATCGGCAGCAACAGGGCACACCAGGCGGCGGTGGTGGCGAAGCCGGCGCCGATCGCCACCGGCTCCCCCGCCAGCAGCGCCGCCGGGAAGGCCACCATCGAGGGGAAGGGGGTGGCGGCCGCCAGCTCGCGCATGGCCGGCGGGAAGGTGGAGAGTGGCGCCACCAGACCCGAGAGGAACAGGTAAGGAATCAGCATCAGCCGATCGAGGGCTGCGGCCCGCTCACTCCAGAAGCAGGCCATGGTCAGGATGGTCTGCAGGATGAAGCGCAGCACAAAGGCGGCCGCGATGGCCAGCAGGCCGAGCAGCAGGCGCCAAGGGGCCTGCCAGGCGATGGCGTCCGGTTGCACGGCCAACACCACCACCAGCATCAGCGCCACGAACGGCACCCTGGTGGCCTGTTCGGCCACGTGGGCCGCCAGATAGCGCCAGAGGGGGTGCAGAGGCTGCAGCAGCTGGGGCGCGAGCTTGCCCTGCAGGGCGTCCTCCTCAAACACGTGGATCAGCCAGACCACCGTGAATTGCCGCACCACGAACGCGGCCAGGAAATAGCGCGCCACCCCCTGGGCTGTGATCCCGGCCGCCGCAGCGGCGCCGGATCCCTGCCAGACGCCGAGCATGATCAGTGGCAGCACCCCCGACAGAGCCCAGAGGGCGATCTCGGCCCGGTACTCGAGCATGTAGGCGTATTGACTGAGCAGCAGGGCACGGGCGACGCGCACGCCCCGCCGCAGCGGCGCCCTCCCCCAGGTCCGAGCCATGGCGACCGATCAGACTGGGGTCAGTCTGCGTAGCCGATGCCGCGCTCGCGCCGTGCCTCCTGGTCTGTCCGACGCCCCACCGCCATCTTCACAGCACCGGTTGAAGCGTCCGGACTGGGCGCCCCGGGGCAGCGCGATCGCTCTCACCGTCGCCAGTTGCAGCCTGATCGCCGCACTCTCCACCCTGCCCGGCTGGAGCGATCTGCTGTTTCCCGAGCTGGGGCCGCTGGCGGCGGTTGTGTTCAGCCGCCCCGGCGGGCCCTGGGCGAGCCAGGGCTGGCGTCTGATCGCCGTGCCCACGGCCGCCGCGGTGATCGGTCTGTGGATCAGTGTGCACCAGGTGCCCCATGGCCTTGCCCTGCTGCTGGCGGTGGCGGGAGCCCAGCTGTTGCTCTGGCTGCTGCGCAGTCCGCTGGCACCAGCGTTGTCGGCCGCGGCGTTGCCGGTGGTGCTCGGTTTGCGCAGCTGGACCTATCCGTTGCAGATCGCTCTGGGGTTGAGCGTCCTCACGGCGGTGTTGGCGATTGCGCGCCGCCGCCTGCCGCCTGAACCGCCGGTGTCGCCGCCCTCCCCTCAGGCACGGCCTGCCCGCGCTCCATCCCGTTGGTGGCTGCCCTGGTTCGGCTACCTGCTGCTGCTGACGGCTCTGGTGGAACTCAGTGGCTGGCGGGTGCTGCTGCTGCCGCCACTGATCGTGATCTCCCATGAGCGCTTTGCTGAGTTCCAGCATTGCCCCTGGCTCGGGCGTGCCTGGCTGTTGCCGATCGCCTGCTCCCTGGCCGCGGTTGTCGGGGTGCTGTCTGCCCGCTGGCTGGCCCCCCATGCCGCCCTGGCGGTGGCGTTGAGCCTGCTGCTCAATCTCGCCCTGATGCATCGTCTGCGCCTGTGGCTGCCGCCCCTGCTGGCGGTTGGGCTCCTTCCCTTGTTGATGCCTCACGCGGATTGGCGTTACGTGGCCGGTGTGGGTGTCGCTGCGAGCATCCTGGCCTTCACAGATCGGCACGAACGGAGGCCTGATCGCAGCATCCTCGCCAGGCTGGATGCAGACGCCCCGCGGCCGTGATTCCTCCCCAGAAGCAGATGACCGGCATGCTCGGCCATCCGGTGGCCGAGAACCCGATTGACCGCATGTTTGATGCGGTTTATGCCCACTACGGCCTGCCCTGGCAGTTCTGGAAGAACGACATTGCCTGTGAGGCGGATCTGGCGGCGGCGATCGCCGCCCTGCTTCCCCTGGGCTATCGCGGCATGGCGATCACCGTGCCCTACAAGGTGGCTGTGATCCCACTGCTCGACGCCGTCGATGACGATGTGCGCGCGATCGGTGCCGCGAACTACATCACGATCGAGCAGGGACGCCGGATCGGACACAACAATGACGGCAAGGGCGTGGTGCGGGCGATCGAGAAGGTGGTGCCACTGGCCGGTCAGCATGTGGTGATGCTCGGCGCCGGCGGCGCCGGTCGGGCCATGGCCGTGGAGATCGCCTGGGCCGGGGCCGCCCAGCTCACCCTGGTGACCCGCCGTGAACAGCAGGGCCGTGAGGTGGCTGAAATCGTCACCCGGGCCTCGGGTGTGCCCTGCGCCTGGCAGCCGTGGCAGGGGGAGGTGCATGTTCCGTCCGGCACCACCCTGCTGATGAATGCCACCCATCTGGGCTGTGCGCCGGAGCTGGAGCCGGTGCCGATCTGCTGGGATAGCGTTTCAGCGGACTGCACGGCCGTGGATGTGATCACCAATCCACGTCTGACGCCGTTTCTGCTGGCCGCCCGGGACCACGGCTGCCGGGTGGTGGATGGGGTGGAGATGCTGGTGCAGCTGGCGATGCAGATCTTCGAGCGCTGGACCGGCGTCTGCCCTGAGGAAGCCGTGTTTCAGCGGGCGGTGTCCGAGGCCCTGGGCGAACCGTCCATCCCTGCCGTCTGAGAACAGCATCGATGATCCGTTTTCTGCTGAATCTGCTCTGGTTCCTGCTGGGTGGTGTGGTGATGGGCCTTGGCTGGTGGCTGGCCGGTCTGATCTGTGCCCTGACGATCGTGGGCCTGCCCTGGGCCCGCTCCTGCTTTGTGATCGGCAGCTTCTCGTTCTGGCCGTTCGGCCAGGAGGCCATCAACCGTCGTGATCTGAGCGGCCGCGGCGATCTGGGTACCGGCCCGCTGGGGCTGCTCGGCAATGTGCTCTGGTTCCTGGTGGCGGGCTGGTGGCTGGCGATCGGCCATCTCACCTCGGCCCTGGCCTGCTTTGTGTCGATCATCGGTATTCCCTTTGGCATCCAGCACATCAAGCTGGCCTTGATCGCCCTGGCACCAGTGGGCATGACGGTTGTGCCCCGCCAGACGCTCTCGTGACAGATGTTCTGTCAGGTCTTATCGCCAACGTTCCGCTGCTCGATCGCCATGGCCAGGCGTACAGAATTGCAGATATCGCCGCTGCCGGTTTTGCTTTCACGTCTGTATTTGCAGCGTGAGCGGATAGGCCTTCGAGGGCTATTGCTTCTCGGGTAATCATTTGGTATGGCATAATCTATGGAAATTTATTTGTGACTTCCATTCTGGCAGTCTCGATCATGGCGTTGTCGGCTTGAGATGGCTGCATGAGGATTGAACGAATGCATCACAGCGCGCCACTGCCTCGGCCACCTTGATCCCGTCCACG
>RFPK01000050.1 GCA_009926195.1 Synechococcaceae bacterium WB4_1_0192
ACGCCGAGCACGCCCAGGCCGGCGCAGTGCAGGCAGGTGCGGTAGGCCCCGTGGCCGGTGCGTAGCTGACCGCTGCCTCCGCAGCGCGGGCAGGGTTGCGACTCACCGCCGCCACCGCGGCTCTGGCTGGCCAGGTGGAGCGGATGGGAACGGTCGGACACGGAACAATCTGGCGTGTCGACAGTGTGATCGTCTCCACCCTGAATTCCGTGGAAGGCTTTGTGAAGACTTGGCGCACTCCCGCCTTGTCGGCGCCACTCAGTCGGCCATCATTTCTTGCCCAGGTCCGTTGGTCTGGTCACGACATAAACCACCATGCCAGTGAGCGCCAGCCCTACGGCGATCAACACGGCGATCGCACTGGTGTAGTCGGTGGAGCCCATGGCGTGGCCTCAAACACTCAACCTACCGCCGTCCCCGTCGCCGAGCCGGGCTGATCAGCCAGGCAGCACCTGCCGCCAGCCGTCCAGTTCCACGACCCGCAACGGCGTCTCGAACAGGGCGCTGAGCGGTTCGGCCTGCAGCATCCGCTCGACTGGACCATCGCCCACCAGCTGACCGTCACGCAGCAGCAGCACCCGGCTCACCTCCGGGATCACCGCCTCGATCTGGTGCGTCACCATCAGCAGCGTTGTGCCGGCGGTCGCCAGCTGGCGCAGGCTGGTCAGCAGCTGGTGGCGGGCCCGCAGGTCCAGCCCGTTGGTGGGTTCATCGAGAACCAGAACCTCCGGGTCATGAACCAAGGCTCGCGCCAGCAGCAAACGCCGCTGCTGGCCATCGGAGAGCTGGGCGAATGGCCGTTCCCTCAGATCCGCCAACCCCAGCTCCTGGAGCAGTTGCTCCACCCGTAGCCGCTGGGCCGTGTTGGCCACCTGGCTGCGGCCGATGCCCACCGAACCGAACCAACCGGAGAGCACCACATCACCCGCGCTCACCGAGCCGCGATAGCCGGCCTGCAGAGCGCTTGAGACGAAGCCGATGCGCTGCCGCAGCTCCCAGAGATTCACGGTGGTGCTGCCGAAGATCCGCAGCGATGACCCAGGCCTCACCACCGGATAGAGCTCGCGTTCACCGCGACGCAGCACGAGGCTGAGGTCGTTGAACACCGGCCGCGGGCCGAGCCAGGCCTGCACGTCCTGCAGTTCCAGATAGGGCTCGGCCATGGCCAGGGCGATTCAGAGCGCCGCCGGCGCCTGCCAGTCGTCCGGCGGGGCGGGCTTGTCGCTGTCCTGCAGGGAGGGGAACAGCCGGCGGATTTCGGCGCTGATCGCCGGGCGCAGCTCGGCGCGGAACCCGGCTGCCGCTGCGGCGTCGAGCACCGGATAGGTGCTGTCGCCGTTGCCTTCACCGCGCAGGGGTTTCCAGCTGGTGGTCTCGCGCTGCTTCAGCTCGTCCAGCGGCGCCACGAAGTCGAAACTGAGCACCCGGCCCAGGCCGGCGGCCCTGTTGATCCACTGCTCGCGGAAAGCCACCAGCTCGCGGGCCTTGAGCGTGTCGGGCAGCCCCAGCACCGGCTCGTAGTAATCGAGCACCCGCAGCTCCTCCTCCAGCAGGATCGGCCAGGCGCCCTGGTCGCCCTCCTGCAGCCCGAGGCTGTCCGCAGCGGCCTGCATGGCCTGAAGGTGGAAGGCCAGCCAGCGGTAGTGCGACTTATCGCGGGTGCGTTTCTTCTCCGAGCCCTTGCCGCTGACACGGCGAGGCAGGGCCGCCTCCGCCTTGCGCAGGAAGGCCCGGTCCTCGCGCTCAAGGTTGATCGCGCCCCAGCGCTGGCGGTACTCCCAGAGGTCCTCGTAGCGACGGATGTCCTCGGCGCTCCAGCCAAGGGCCCTCAGTTCCTCGGCCCGGTTCTCCTCGCTGGTCTGCACGCGCTGTTCACCTGGATGCAACAGGCACCCTAGAGCGCGGGCTCAGCGCCGAATCAGCCGAAAACCCCGCCCCTCCGGATGGATTTCAAGCTGGTCGCCGGGCTGCAGATCCAGCAGCCGCGTGTACGCGTTGCCCACCATCAGATTGCCGTTGAAATGGACATGGGAGCGATACGTCAGCTGGCGGCCCCGGCGCCTGCCGCTGCCGCGCCCATCGCCCAGGTGAATCCCGACCGCCGCCAGCAGTTCCTCGTAGAAGGCCCGCAGGCGCAGATGCTCACGGCCGTCGGCATCGCGGTGTACATAGCCGCAGCGGCGCACGAGCTCCCCGCGGGAGCAAGGCCCGGCGCTGCGCAGCTGGTTCAGCAGTTCGGTTCCCTGCAACATCGATTCGCTCTGCGATCGCCTGGGTTGTAGGCCCGTTCGCACCGGCGCCGCTTCGCCTGCGGCGCTTCTGCGGCCGGATTGCCTGGCCGCTGCTGATCAGCCCGGTGGATTGCTGTGGGTCACAGGCAGGAGCTGCAGGCGGTGCAGCAGGACCGGATCGCGCCCGTGGGTCGCCAGCCAGAGCTGCAGCCGTCGCGCGGCCGTCTCGGGATCCACCACGGTCAAGGCCCGCTCCGCCGCCACCGTGAACCGTCCGTCGCAGGCCAGCCAGCGCACACGGCCAGGTGGGGAGCCGGGTAACAGGGCTACGCGCCAGAGGGCCATGGATTGCCACATGCTCGCCGTCACCCTGCAGGCCGTGGCCTGATGTGGTGGGGGATGCAGATGCGATGGGGTCGCTTCAAGGCATCGTTGCTGCACCCTGCGGCCTTCGCCCGTCGCCAACGTCAGCCTGGGGCTGTTCGTTGATGCCGATCGTGCCCGAGCTCCAGAGCAGGCCGTTGCTGATCCCCTGCTCCGGCGGCGCGCTGGCGGCCGATCTGGCGCTGCCTGCCGCGGCCCGGGCCCTGGTGTTGTTCGCCCATGGCAGTGGCAGCGACCGCCGCAGCCCCCGCAATGGTGCCGTGGCCACCCACCTGCAGCGGCTGGGTCTGGCGACTCTGCTGATCGATCTGCGTCCCGGCGCGCAGACCCTTCTGGCTGCAGTGGACTGGGTTGCCTTGCAGCCAGAGCTGGCTCCGCTGCCCCTGGGACTGTTTGGTGCGAGCAGTGGCGCGGCGGCGGTCCTGGAGGTGGCGGCCCGGCGGCCGGAGCAGGTGCGGGCGCTGGTGAGCCGTGGCGGCCGGCCGGATCTGGCCAGGGCCGTCCTCGGCCTTGTGCGCTGTCCCACCCTGCTGATCGTGGGAGGCGAGGATCGTGGCGTGGTGGAGCTGAATGCCTGGGCGGCGGAGCGGCTGCGCTGTCCCCACGCGTTGGTGGTGGTGCCCGGTGCGGGGCATCTGTTCGCCGAGGCCGGTGCCCTGGAGGCTGTGGCTGCAGCCAGCGGGACTTGGTTTGATCGGCAGCTGTGTCGCCGCTGATCACCTCGGCCAGCCTCGCCCGATTGGCGCATTCGCCTCTGCCGGCATCAGCGTGCTGCGCATCTGCGGTGGCATAGACGCTGAAATAAGCGCCTCCACTGTGTTTTCTGACTTTATTCTCGGTTTGCTGAGAGACGCCTAAGGGCTGAATTCTTGGTGTGTATTCATCGCTGCCAAAACGGACTTTGGTCATGAACGAACGTTTCCGCGTGCTTCAGCGTCAGCCGCGTCGGATTTCGATCACCCTCAGCTACTACGTGCATGAGGCGCTGCTCAGTCGCTCTGAGGAGGAGGGGCGCTCCGTGTCGAATCTGTGCGCATTTCTATTGGAAGATGCCCTTCGTGATCAGCAGCGTGATGTGGTGCCCACCATGGGCCATGCCCATGCCCATCCGCCGATGGCCAATGGTCATGTGAATGGTCATGTGAAACCGCGTAGCTTCTGAGGGAGCGTCCCGTCTCCGGATCCATCCCTCTGGATCCGGAGCTTTCGGGACCTGGGCCGTTTCAACTCTCGATGGGAAAGAGCACTGGCGTGAGTTGGCGGCGCAGCTTGGTGAGCGCGTGTCGCTCCAGCCGTTGCACCTGATCCTTGCTGCGGCCGGTCAGGCGTGCCACTTCGGCGAAGGAGCGCTGTTTGCTCTCGCCGTAGCGCAGTTCGATCACCATGCGCTCCGGTGTTGAGAGCTGCTGGATCTGGCTGTGCATCCAACCGTAATCGTCCTCGATGTGAGGGAGCTTGCTGTCGGAAACGGTGTCGAGCAGCGTCATGTCGCCGTCACTGCCGTTCAGCTGCTGATCGAGTGAGATCGTGTTGCTGCGGTGCTGAACCGCCAGGGCGTAGAGCACCCGTTCGCTGGACTCGCCGAGCCTCTGGGCCAGGTCCTCATGGCCGAGCTGCCCCTGACCCATGCTTTGCAGTGCTTCGGCCCGATTGGCCAGGCTCACCAGGTTCACCGGCAGGCGGATGCTGCCGTTCTGCTCCTGCAGGTAGCGGTTGATCGCCTGGCGGATCCACCAGTAGCCGTAGGTGGAGAATTTGTAGCCGCGGGTTGGGTCATACTTTTCCGCTGCACGCAGAAGCCCGAGATTGCCGGCTTGCACCAGGTCCATCGGGTCGTGGGCGAGATGCTTCAGGCGCCGTAGATAGCGCAGGGCCACGGTGACGACCAGGCGCAGATTGGCGGTGACGATGCGCTGCAGAGCCCGTCGTCCGCGCCGCTGCAACCCGCGGGAGGGTTGCTCGGATTCCATCCATTCCTTGACGATCAATCCCAGGTGAACTTCCTCTTGAGCGGTCAGCAGAGGAATGCGGCCAATGCTGCGCAAATAGTCCCCGAAGGCATCACTCATCGATTGGACTGTTGATCAGCCTCAATCTTCTGCGGCCTTTCGAAATGCGGTGATGGTTGCGGCGGTGATGCCATCACTTCGCCTCTGTCCGCAGCATCTCTGTGTGGTTGGGGCGCCAGGAGTGGTAAGTGCCGTTGCGCTCGGGCCTGCTGAACACCACCTGCCAGAGCTGGCCCTGCCGCGAGCGGAAGAAACCGGCGCAGCTCAGCAGGTAGTAGCGCCAGAAGCGATGGAACTCGATGGTGCTGTCCCGCTGCAGATCGGGCCAGGCCGCCTCGAAGTTCTGCCACCAGGCCATCAGGGTGCGGTCGTAATCGGGGCCGAAGTTTTCCCAGTCCTCGATCAGAAAGTGTCGCTCCAGGCCCCGACTGAGCTCGCTGGCCGCCGGCAGCCGCCCGCCCGGAAAGATGTGGCGATCGATCCAGGCATCGGTACGCAGGCTGGGTCTGGCCGTGCCGATCGTCTGCAGAAGGGCCAGCCCATCGGGCTCCAGGGCCTGGTGCATGAGCCGGTGAAAGGTGGCGTCGTTGCGGCGGCCCACGTGCTCGAACATCCCCACCGAGGCGATGCGATCAAAGCGGCCCGCCTTGAGCCCCGGCAGCTGGCGGTAGTCGCACAGCATCACCTGCACCGGCAGATCCGCCAGCCGCTCGCGGATCGACTCCGCCTGCCGTGCCGACACGGTCAGCCCCAGCACCTCAACGCCGTAGTGGCGGCTGGCGTACGCCGCCAGGGAACCCCAGCCGCAGCCGATGTCGAGCAGACGCAGGCCTGGCCGCAGCTGAAGCTTCTCGCAGATCAGGCGCAGCTTGTGATCCTGGGCGGTTGTCAGGTCGTTGGCCTGGCGCCAGTAACCGCAGCTGCGAGCATCGCCGCATAGACCCGTGGGTCGATGTCGTAGTGCCGTTTCCCCACCACGAAGGCCCGCTGCCGCGACTGCGGATTGCTGATCCGTTCACGCAGCTGAACGGCGGCGTCGCGCAGTCGTGCGCCTGGGCTGAGCGGGCGGTTGCCATCGGCCTGCAGCAGCCGACAGATCAGTTCATCGATGCGGTCGCAGTCCCAGTCGCCGTTGACATAGCCATCCCCCAGCGCCAGCGACCCATGGCGCAGCAGGCGGCCGTACAGCGCGCGGTTATGCACCCGCAGATCCCAGGGTCGATCACCGTTGAAGCGCACATCAGCGGCGTCGGTGATGGCGGTGAGGGAGGCGGGGATGGCCGGCCTGGGCATCGTGGTGCGCGAGGGGGCCTCCACCAAACCCCGCCTGTCCCCGCTCGCCAGGCTGCGGCAGTGGATCTGGCGCAGCGATGCCGCAAGACCGGACACGGCTCGGAATAGGGTCGCTTCAGGTGCCGATGTTCATGTCCTCCTCCCTACAGCCCCTCGATCTGGGCGGCCCCGAGCTCGGCAACCTCGATCTTGGCGACCTCGGTCTTGGTAGCGTCGAGGGCGGGCCGCTCGGGGTGATGATCTGCGGCCACGGCAGCCGCAACCGCCAGGCGGTGAGCGAGTTCGCCCGGCTCGCGGAGGGTCTGCGTGCGCTGCTCCCTGGTGTGCCGGTGGAATACGGCTATCTGGAGTTCGCCCGTCCGATCCTGCGGGATGGCCTGGAGCGGTTGCGGGAGCAGGGGGTGAAGCGGGTGCTGGCGGTGCCCGGAATGCTGTTCGCCGCCGGCCATGCCAAGAACGACATCCCCTCGGTGCTGAACACCTACGCCGCCGAGACCGGCCTGCGCATCGACTACGGCCGCGAACTGGGGGTGGATCTCAAGATGATCCAGGCGGCCGGCGCCCGGATTCGCGAGGCGATCGAGGGCGCTGATGCGGCAGCACTGGCGGCCGGTGCTGCCGCGGTGCCGGCGGCGGAGACCCTGCTGGTGGTGGTGGGCCGCGGCTCCTCGGATCCGGATGCCAACTCCAATGTGGCCAAGGTGACGCGGATGCTGGTGGAGGGCTTCGGTTTCGGCTGGGGCGAGACCGTCTATTCCGGTGTGACGTTCCCGCTGGTGGAGCCCGGTTTGCGCCATGTGGTGCGCCTCGGTTTCCGCCGTGTGATCGTGTTTCCTTATTTCCTGTTCTCCGGGGTGCTGGTGAGCCGCATCCGCCAGCACACGGAGCGGGTGGCGGCCGATCACCCGGCGGTCGAGTTCGTGGATGCCGGCTACCTGGGCGACCATCCGCTGGTGCTGGCCACCTTCCGCGAACGGGTGCAGGACGTGGTGCGCGGCGACACCCAGATGAACTGCTCGCTGTGCAAGTACCGGGCTCAGGTGCTCGGCTTCGAAACGGAGGTGGGGGCGCCCCAGCGCAGCCATCACCACCACGTGGAGGGCCTGATCGAAGGCTGCACCCTCTGCGAGCACGAGTGCACCGGCGCCTGTCAGCCGGACGGCGTGCCGATTCCGCTGGGTCATCACCATCACGACGATGCCTCGCACGATCACCGGCATCCGCATGACCACAACCACGACCATTCACATCATCACGATCACGGCTCCGGACACACCCACGCCGTTTACCCCCATGCCGATCACCCCCTCGGGCCGCGCACGCTCCAGCAGGTGCCGTCGGCTGCCTCGCCTGTCTCGGCTCCGGAGGGGTCCCACGAGACTCCCGATCATCAGTAGATTTAATCGGCTGGATGTTTTCCACCGTTTTCTGCCGTTTTCCACAGCCTCAGGGGGTGTTTTCCCCAGACTTGTCGTCGGTGCTGCCCTCTGGATCGCTGGCCTGTGGAATGGTCTCTGGGGCCGGCGGCCGGCTTGACAGGCGTGGTTTTCCCGCTAGCGAGCGCCGCAGCGATCTGCGGCAGAGGAGCGCGGCAGCTGTTGGCAGAGGCCGTCTCAGGCTGTTGCGTGATGGGTTCAGCCAACGGCACCGGTTTTGACGAGACCCCACCACCTGTGGCTAGCTGGGTGCCCTGATGGAGGGTGGAGTCGTGGAACGGCACAGGCCAGAGAGCGGTCCGCAGATGAGCCCCGGGCAGACACAGCTGGCGGGGGCCGGCCTCGAGTCCGCCGTGGTCAGCCTTGAGGCTGAGGTGCCCGAGGCCCTGTTTGAGGGCATGCGGGCGTTCCTGGAGAACAGGCCCGACTGGGATCAATACCGGGTGATGACCTCAGCTCTGGCGGGCTTCCTGTTTCAGAACGGCTGTAGCGATCGCTGCGTTGCCCAGCACTATCTCAATGGCCTGTTCATGCGCTCTCTTGATTGAGGGCAGACCTCAGAAGTGACGACAGAAAAAAGGGCGGGAGTGCCTAACTCCCGCCCCTGAGATCTCCCTTGCCCGACCCATTGAAGGTCGCCCAGCCACTATGCGTAGTCGCGATCAGCGCCGCTGTGGTCATTGACACCGAATGACGGTGTGTGAGCAATGGCTGTCCGGGTGTGCAGGTCTGGCGGTCTTCAGAGCTCGCCCCGCTGCAGCGCGACCGCAGCGTGGCCGCAGGCCCGGCGGGTGATCGCCATCTCCGTGAGCGTGGGGCTTTGCCAGCCGGCGCTGGGCCAGCAGCTGCCGTCGGTCACCAGCAGATTGCGGGTGCGCCACAGCTGGTTCCAGGGGTTCAGCACACCCGCATCGTCGCGGTCGGCCATGGCGGCACCGCCCAGCTCATGGATGTAGTACCCCGGCGGCGGCGCCCCCTCGGCCATCGCCAGGCTGCCGCGAACAAGCGGTTCCACCAGCGGCATGACGAACAGCTCATGCAACGGTGCGATCTGGCCGCCGGCGCTGGTCACCACCGCCTGCATGCGCGTCTGCATGTGGGCCACCATGCGTGCCTCGTTCTCGCTCCAGCGGCAGTCGATGTGGGCGATCGGAATCCCCCAGGTATCGACGTGCTCCGGATGCAGGCTGACGCGGTTGTGGTCGCTGCTGAGCACCTCGCCATGGCCGATCAGGAAGCCCACGGCCGCATCGGGCCGGCGCCGCAGCAGCCGTGGTGGATCGAAGCGCTGAATGCCGCACCAGAGCCCGTAGCCGCGTCGGAAATCGAGCCCGTCATCGGCTGTGCCATCCCCGAGGTTGACGGTGTTGGGAATGAAGCAGCTGCCGGCGCCGGACAGCTCGGTGGCTCCGCCGGGCGCGGGTTGATCGGGTAGGGCGAAGAAGCGGCTGGTGGAGATGTGATCCATCAGACCCAGCCCGAGCCGGCCGCTCACCTCCTCCAGTCCACCCACCTGCTGGGAGTGCAGAAGCAGCCGCACGCTCTCGATCGTGGAGGCACACAGCACCACCAGCGCTGCGGTTTCGCGCCGGCGCCGGCCGCTTTCGGCATCCACCACCACCACGCCACTGGCGCGGCCACTGCGGGGTTCCACCTCCACATGGCTGACCACGGCATTGCTCTGCAGCTGCACGCGGCCGGTGGCCAGGGCCCGGGCCAGGGCACCGCCCTGGGAGCAGGAGCCCGGCCAGGCACCGAGGCCCCCGTGGCCCAGGCGGAAACCGCGCGAATGGATCAGCGGCAGGTTGAGATCACGGCCGATGCTGGCCTGGACATGCCGCTCGGCTGGGGTCAGTGGCAGTGGTGGCTGGAACGCGCCATCGGGTAGCTGGGACAGGCCGTCCCGTTGGCCATGCACCTGCAGCAGCGTTTCCAGATGCGTGTAGTGGGGCGCCAGGTCGGCGTGGCGGATCGGCCAGTCGCGGCCGTGGCCATCGCGGCTGGCCGCCTGGAATTCAGCGTCGGAGAGCCGCAGGGTGATGCCGCCCCAGGTGAGACTCTTGCCGCCCACCTGGCGTCCCCGCGTCCACAGGAAGGGGCGATCGGCCGGGGTGCTGTAGGGGTTGCGGCGTTCGTCGACGTAGAGCTGTGGGTTGGCTTTCCAGTAGCCGGGATGATTGGCGGCGATGCGCTGGCTGCCGCCGCTGAGGGCCGCCAGTCGGCGCAGGCTGTTGAGTGGCTCACTGCCGAAGCTGGTGGCGGCATCGCGTTCTGGCCCCGCCTCCAGCACCAGCACCCGTAGGCCGGCCTCCGCCAGGGTCAGGGCGGCCACGCCCCCGGTGGCCCCGGAGCCGACGACGATGGCGTCGATCACCAGGAGGGGGTGGGGGTAGGGGTTTCGCTGCTCTGGTCGCTGATGGCGGTGCCGGTGGTGACACGTTCGCTCGCGGCCGGGCTGGCGATGGGGCTGCTGCTGGTCGTGTTGCTGCTGGCCAGGTCATTGAGCACGCTTCCCAGGGCCCGCAGGCCATCACCGATGGCTT
>RFPK01000006.1 GCA_009926195.1 Synechococcaceae bacterium WB4_1_0192
ACCGGAGCCGTTGCAGGTGTTGCAGGTTTCCAGGTGGCGGATCTGGATCTCCTTCTCCTGGCCGAACACCGCTTCGCTGAAGCTGATGGTCAGATCGAAGCGGAGGTCGTCGCCCTGACGCGGACCGCGGCGGCGGGCGCCACCGGCACCGCCCGGGCCACCACCGCCGAAACCGCTGAAGAAGGTCTCGAACAGGTCGGCAAAGCCGCCCATGTCGCCCATATCGGGCATGCCACCACCGCCACCGAGACCGGCCTCGCCGAACTGGTCGTAGCGGGCGCGGGTCTGGGGATCGCTGAGCACCTCGTAGGCGCGACCGATCTCCTTGAACTTGTCCTCAGCGCCGGGGTCCTTGTTGATGTCCGGGTGGTACTGCCGCGCCAGGCGCCGATAGGCCCGCTTGAGCGTGTCGGCGTCGGCGTCGCGCGCAACCCCCAGCAGGGCGTAGTAATCGGCCATCGATCAGGCCTCGTGCTCGGCGGACTCTGCATCGGCCTGGGCAGCGGGTGCGGCGCCACCGGAGGGGCCAGGCCCCATCGACACCTTGACGAGGGCATGGCGCAGCACCCGGCCCTGCAGCTGATAGCCGCGCTGCAGCTCAGCGATCACGACATCCTCGGCGTGCTCATCACTGACCTCGCGCAGCACCGCTTCGTGCAGGTTGGGATCGAAGGGTTCGCCCTCCACCCGCATCGGCGCCACCCCCAGCTGCTTGAACACCTCCACCAGCTGCTTGTAGAGGCCCTGGTAGCTGCGATGGATGCTCTGGGCTTCCTCGGCCTGGGGATCGAGCTGCTGACGGGCCCGCTCGAAGTTGTCGACCACCGGCAGGATTTCGCTGAGGGTGGAGCAGGTGATCTGCAGACGCAGGTCATCCTGGTCGCGGCTCTGGCGCTTGCGGAAGTTGTCGAAGTCGGCCGCGATGCGCATGTACTGGCTGCGCAGGCTGTCGTGCTCACCACGCAGGGAAGCCAGCGCATCCTCGAGTTCACGCACGCGAACGTCGGAGGAACCATCGGCCGGAGCCGTGTCCTGGGCGGACGGCTCAGCCCCCTCCGTGCCGATGGCGGCCATGGCATCGTCAAGCGGGCGGGAGCGATCGTCCCGTGCATCAGCCGCGGCCTGGCCTTCGCCCTCGCTGAACTCGATCGGGAACGGGTTGGCGGCGCCGCTCATGCTGTCCGAACCGGAAACTTGCTTCGGACATGTTGATCCGTCAGGGATCCTCCTCACAATTGGCGGAAGCCCGCACCTCCGGGTTCACCAGCCAGCCCGCGACCAGCCGATGACCCTCTCCCCCAGCCGGCCCGTACCACCCGCGACAACGGCCGAACAACAGCGTCTGGAGATCGAGCTTCTGCACGGGGAAGCGGTGCTGACGGACGAGGAACTGGCCGCGGCCGGCGCCGGCCGCTGGAGCTGGTGCCCGGCGTTCCCGCAGGAGCGCTGCCGCGAGCTTGGCTGCCTGCCCGTGCAACTGGAACCCGGCGGCCTGGTGATGGCGGTACCGGCCGGCTGGAGCCCCGAGCAACGCCAGCAGCTGCAGGCGATCGGCCACGCCGCCGGCCTGCGGCTACGGCTGCGGCTGACCCTGGAGGAGGACATCGCCCGTCAACTTCAGGGTGGAACGGTTGCACCACCACCGGCACCCCCACCGGTGCCGGGACCGCCGCCGGCCCTGCCCTCGCTGAAGCCGCCCGTGCAGGCCATGCCCTGGAGCAGCCGACCGATCAGCCCGACGCTGACCACGGCGGACAAGACCCAGCTGAGCGACAGCGCAACAGGCAGCACGGGCACCTCACCAGTGATCGATCTGGTGGACCAGGTGCTCAACCGCGCTCTGACACGAGGGGCGAGCGACATCCACATCGAGCCGCAGGAGGACAGGCTTCTGATCCGCTGCCGCCAGGACGGCGTGCTGGAACCCCTGGAAACCCTGCCCGAGAACCTGATCCCAGCCTTCACCTCACGGCTGAAGATCATGGCCGAGCTGGACATCGCCGAACGGCGCCTGCCCCAGGACGGCCGCATCCGCCACCACCATCAGGGGCGCCAGTTCGACCTGCGGGTGAGCACCCTGCCGACGCGCTACGGCGAGAAGGTGTGCGTGCGCCTGCTGGACAACAACGCCACCCATCTCGGGCTCGACCGACTGATCACCGACCAGGACGCGCTGGCCACGGTGCGGGAGATGGGCTCACAACCCTTCGGCATGCTGCTGGTGACCGGTCCGACCGGCTCCGGCAAGAGCACCACGCTCTACTCATTGCTGGCGGAGCGCAACAGCCCGGGCGTGAACATCTCGACGGTGGAAGACCCGATCGAGTACACGCTCAAGGGCATCACCCAGACCCAGGTGAACCGCGACAAGGGCTACGACTTCGCCATGGCCCTGCGCTCGTTCATGCGTCAGGACCCGGACGTGCTGCTGGTGGGCGAAACCCGTGACCAGGAGACGGCCAAGACCGCCATCGAGGCGGCGCTGACCGGGCACCTGGTGCTGACGACGCTGCACTGCAATGACGCACCCAGCGCCATCACCCGTCTCACCGAGATGGGCACGGAGCCGTTCATGGTGAGCGCGTCCCTGCTGGGCATCGTCTCGCAACGCCTGGTGCGACGGGTCTGCCCGGACTGCCGGGTGGCCTATCAACCCAGCGAGGCCGATCTCGCCCGCTTCGGCCTCCTGGCCAGCCGCGAACGCAGCATCACCTTCTTCCACGCCAACCGCGAACAGGGACCCGGTGGATGCCCCACCTGCCATGGGCTGGGATACAAGGGGAGGATCGGCGTCTACGAGGTGCTGCGGGTCAACGAAGCGATCGCCACCGCGATCTCCCAGGGAGCCAGCACAGCCCGGATCCGCAAGCTGGCGCTGGAGCGGGGCATGAAGACCCTGCTGGGCTACAGCCTGGACCTGGTGCGCCAGGGCCACACGACCCTTGAGGAGGTGGAGCGGATGATTCTCACCGACTCCGGCCTGGAAAGTGAACGGCGCGTGAAGGCGCTGCGCACGATCAGCTGCCGTGGCTGTGGAGCCGGCCTGCGGGATGAATGGCTGGACTGCCCCTACTGCCTGACGCCGCGGGAAAGCAGCTGATCGCTTGTCAGGCAGGCGATCCAGTCTCAAACTGACGGCACATCAGAGGCACAGCGGCCCGCATGGAGCTCCGGATTGAGGAGTTGATGGAGGAACTGGTCCGCCAGGGCGGCAGCGACCTCCATCTGGCGGCCGGCCAGCCCCCCTACGGCCGCTTCAACGGCGTGCTGCGACCGATGCGGGAGCTGAAGCTGAATGAGGAGAGCTGCAACCGCATGATCTTCTCGCTGATCAGCAACAGTCAGCGCAAACAGCTGGACGAGACCTGGGAACTGGACCTGGGCACCAGCCTGAAGGGCATCGGTCGCTTCCGCATCAACATCTATCGCCAGCGCAGCAGCTACGCCGCTTGCCTACGCTCGCTTGGCGACAGCATTCCCAGCCTCGCCAGCCTGAACCTGCCACCGGTGGTGGTCGAAACCAGTCGACGCCCCCGCGGACTGATCCTTGTGACAGGCCCAACCGGCTCCGGCAAGACGACAACGCTGGCCGCCCTGCTCGACCACATCAACAAGACACGCAGCGAACATATCCTCACGATTGAGGATCCAATTGAATACCTCTATCACAACGAAAAGAGCGTGATTCACCAGCGCCAGCTGGGCGACGATACGCACAGCTACAGCGCCGCCCTCAAGGCGGCACTGCGCGAGGACCCCGATGTGATTCTGGTCGGCGAGATGCGCGACCTTGACACCATTCAATTAGCGATTTCAGCCGCTGAAACCGGCCACCTCGTCTTCGCCACCCTGCACACGAGCTCTGCCGCTCAAACGGTGGATCGCATGGTGGACGTTTTCCCGGCAGCGCAGCAGATGCAGATCCGGGTGCAGCTCAGCAACTCGCTGGCGGGGGTGTTCTCCCAGACCCTGTGCCAGCGCCTCAACCCCCAGCCCGATCAGCGCGGACGGGTGATGGCCCAGGGCGGATTGCAGCTGCAGGCGCCGGGTCTGACCGCCGCGCGTCGCAGCCTGCGCCAACGCGGCATCGTGCCCACCACCCTGGAGGAGGTGAGTGGCGAGGCCAGCTCACAGGGCAAGGGCAGCGAGGGGCTGCAGGGCCTGCTGAACGCAGACCTCGGCCGCCTGTTTGAGACCGGACCCAGCGTGCGGGAGCGGGCCCTGTTCGCCAACAAGCTGGCGGCGCTGATCAACGCCGGCGTTCCGATCGTGCGCAGCCTCAGTCTGATGGGTGCGCAGCAAAACCAGCCCCTGTTGAAACGGGCGCTGCTGGCGGTGAGCGCCGATGTGAGCCAGGGCGAAACCCTGGGCGCCTCGATGCGACGCTGGCCCAAGGTGTTCGACCAGCTCACCGTGGCGATGGTGGAGGCCGGTGAGGCCGGCGGCGTGCTCGATGAAACCCTGCAGCGACTGGCCCGCGTTCAGGAGGGGAATGCCAAGCTCCAGAACCAGCTCCAGGGGGCCCTGAGCTACCCGGTGACAGTTCTGGTGATCACCATCCTGGTGTTCCTGGGGATGACGATATTTATCATCCCCACGTTCGCAGGCATCTTTAACAACCTGGGCGCCTCCCTGCCACCCCTGACGCAGGCCCTGGTGGACCTGAGCGCCTTGCTGCGCTCACCGTTCATCCTGCTGGTTGCGGTGGCGCTGGCGCTGCTGGTGATGCTGTACCTCCGCTATTACGAATCACCGGCCGGCCGGCGCCGGGTGGACAGAACCATCCTGCGACTGCCGGTGCTTGGTGATCTGATCACCAAAACTGCAACGGCACGCTTCTGTCGCACCTTCAGTTCATTGATCCGGGCTGGCGTTCCGATCCTGATCGCCCTGGATATCGGCCAGGAGACCGTCGGTAACGCCATCCTCTGCCAAGCGATTGCAGGATCACGCTCGGCGATTCAGGAAGGTATTCCGCTGAGCATCGCCCTTTCCCGCCAGCGTGTCTTCCCGGAACTAGCGATGAGCATGCTCGGGATCGGCGAAGAAACCGGCAACCTCGACAGCATGCTCGGAAAAGTCGCCGATTTCTATGAAGACGAGGTGGAAGCTGGCGTGAAGATGCTTACCACAGCATTGGAGCCCCTGTTGATCGTCTGCGTCGGGGGGATCGTCGGCACGATCCTGGTGGCGATGTACATGCCGATGTTCTCAGTCTTCGAACAAATCCGCTGACGATCAGGTCGAGGACTGGGACATGGCGGCGATCGCCTGACCAGCCAGCCAGCCTGAGGTCCAACAGTGCTGGAAGTTGAAGCCACCGGTGATCCCATCCACATCCAGCAGTTCACCCACCAGATGCAGGCCGGCCACAGATCGGCTCTCCATCGTGGCCAGATTCACCTCGCCGAGCGGCACACCGCCGGCGGTGACGAACTCCTCTCCGAAGGGGCCACGTCCGGCAATTGCATAGTCGCTGGCCCGCAACGCCGCGATCACGGCCCGCTGCTGGCGGCCGGGCCAGTCCGCCCAGCGCCCCTGCGGATCCACCCCCGCCTGCACCAGCAGATGCAGCCAGAGGCGACGGCTGAGCTCCGGCCAGGGCCTGGCCGTGGCCAGCTGACGGCGGGCATGATCCCGGCGGCAGTCGGCGAACAGCTGCTCAAGGTCCGCCTGGGAACGGCCGGCGCTCCAGTCGAGCCGCAGGCGGGCGCGGTAGCCGCTGTGGTGCAGGGCCCTGGCCGCAAAGGCCGTGAGCCGCAGCACGGCCGGGCCGCTGAAGCCCCAGTGGGTGATCAGCAGCGGCCCCTCCTGGCGGAAGCGGCTCGGGCAACCGGGGGGCAGCGGCGCAGCATCCGGCGGCAACTCCAGCTCAAGGCCCACCGGGTTCTGGCTCACCCCCGCCAGCGCCTGCAGCGGATTGGGCCGCAGGGCGAGCGTGAACAGCGACGGCACCGGCGGCACCAGACCATGGCCAAGGCCCTGGGCGAGGCGGCGGCCGCTGGGATGGCTGCCGGTCGCCAGCACCAGGCGAGCGGTTTCGAACCGCTGCTCCTGCGACTGGCCCACCGCTGCGGCCGCCTGCCGCACCTGCAGGGCGAAACCACCCCCGCTCAACGGCTCCGCCCGCTGCAGGGCCGTGTGGGTGCGCAGCTCCACACCAACCCGCAGCGCCGCCTGCCGCAGGGTCTGGATCACCGAGCTGGAGCGGTTGCTGCGCGGGAACAGGCGCCCATCAGGCTCCTCCACCAGCTCCAGGCCGTGATCATCGAACCAGGCCACCGCATCACCGGCGGCAAAACGGCTGAATGGACCGCGCAGGGCCCGACCGCCGCGGGGGTAATGGCCCACCAGCTCCCGCGGATCCCAGCAGGCGTGCGTCACATTGCAGCGCCCACCGCCACTGATCAGCACCTTGCCGAGGGGCTCCGGCGTGCTCTCCAGCACCAGAACCCGCCTCAGGCCAGCCTCGGCTGCAGCGATCGCCGCCATGAACCCAGCCGGCCCGCCGCCCGCCACCACCAGATTCCAGGCATCACCAGGACTGAGCGCGGAGCTGGACATCGGCGGCGCTGAGGGAGCAAGGGAACGGTCTGGGCAGGGCGGGGCCGGCGGGCAGCATGGAGGCATGGTCGTCACCCCACACCAGCCAGACCCCACCGCACCGGAGGCCGCCCTGGCGGGGGCCCACCGCTTCAGTGTGGCGCCGATGCTGGATTACACGGACCGGCACTTCCGCATGCTGATGCGCCAGATCAGCCGGCGCAGCCTGCTCTACACGGAGATGGTGGTGGCCCAGGCGCTGCACCATTGCCGGTTGGCGGCCAGAAGCGGCGATGCACGGGCACAGGCACGGCTGGAGCGGCTGATCGGCTTCGATGGCGAGGAACACCCCCTGGCCCTGCAGCTGGGCGGTGACGATCCAGGGCTGCTGGCGGAGGCGACGCGCATGGCCGCCGATCGCGGCTATGACGAGGTGAATCTGAACGTCGGCTGCCCCAGCGAGAAGGTGCAGAAGGGCCGCTTCGGGGCCTGCCTGATGGCCGACCCGGATCAGGTGGCCCGCTGCATCGCCGCCATGGCGGCGGCCAGCGGGTTGCCGGTCACGGTGAAGCACCGCATCGGCATCGACGAGCGGGATTCCTATGCCGAACTGCTCCAGTTCGTCGACACCGTGGCGGCAGCCGGTGCCAGCCGCTTCAGTGTGCACGCCCGCAAGGCATGGCTGGAGGGCCTGGATCCCAAGCAGAACCGCACGATTCCGCCCCTGCGCCACGATCTGGTGCATCAGCTCAAGCGTGAGCGGCCGGCACTGACGATCGAGCTCAACGGCGGCCTGCAGGACCTGGAGAGCTGCCGGCAGCAGCTGCAGGTGGTGGATGGGGTGATGGTGGGCCGCGCCGCCTACGACCACCCGCTGCGCTGGGCAACGGTGGACCGGGAGTTGTTCGCGGACAACAGCCAGCCCCTGGCCACGGCCTCAACGGTGGTGCGGGGGCTGATTCCCTACGCCGAACGCTGGTGCCATGGTGGTGGAAGGCTCTGGGCGATCGCCAGACACCTGGTTCAGGTGGTGGAAGGCGTCAGCGGCGCACGGCACTGGCGCCGCGACCTGGGCAGCGCCGCCGGTGAGCGCAGTGCGGGGCCCGAGGTGCTGGAGCGCGCCGCACGCCAGTTGGAAGAGCGGGGCCTCTGAGGCGGATGACGGGCAAGCCCCACCCGCCTGCCCTCCGCCAGGGCCGTCTTCAGCCTTCGGCGCCGCCGTAATCGCCACCGCCACTGCTGCGGCGTCGCCGGCTGCGGCCCTCACCGAAGCTGTCACCGCTGCCATGGCTGCGGTCCTCCCAGCCGCGAGCGCCGGAGGAGCGCTCGCCAGAGCCGTAACCACCACCGGAGCCGGAGCCACCGCCATAACCACCGCCATAGCCACCCCCGCCGCGGCGGGGGGCACCGCCGCCACCGCCGCCATAGCCGCCACCGCCCGTACGCGGTTCGGCCTTGTTGATGCGCAGGGGGCGCCCCATCAGCTCAGCGCCCTGCAGGGCTTCGATGGCGCGGTTCTCACTGGCGTCGTCGGCCATCTCGACGAAGGCGAAGCCGCGCTTGCGCCCGGTATCACGCTCCAGGGGCAGGGCGCAATTCGCCACCTCGCCAAAGGGCGCGAACAACTCAGCCACGTCCTCCTTCTCAGCGCGGAAGGGGAGGTTTCCAACAAAAATGCTCACAGGCCGAGGGGGCCGATCAGGCAGGAATCCAGCCCCCAGAGACTAGACCCGCCATCCCATCTGCACCGGTCTATGCCGGAGATTCGTGGCAGGTCGGGATCAGGGCAGACGCTGCAGGGCCCGCTGCAGCTGCAGCTGGACCTGATCAAAGGCCGTGCCCCCCTCACTGCGGCGTGCCGCCACCACCTGGCGGGGATGGATCGCCTGATGGATATCGGCCTCGAAAGCCGGGTGCAGCTGCTGCCAGCGCTCCAGCGGCAGATCGCGCAGCAGGATCCCCTCCTGGAGGCAGCCCTTCACCAGACCGCCCACCAATTGATAGGCCTCGCGGAACGGCACTCCCTTGGCCACCAGATAGTCGGCCACATCGGTGGCATTGGAGAAATCGGAGGCCACGGCCTCCTCGAGTCGCTCGGGCCGGAAGCTCAGCCCCTCCTCGAACAGGATCGCCATCGCCTCCAGGCAGTCGAGGGTGGTGCGCACCACATCGAACAGGGCCTCCTTGTCCTCCTGAAAGTCCTTGTTGTAGGCCAGGGGCAGGCCCTTGATCATCACCAGCAACCCCTGCAGGTGGCCGAACACGCGGCCGCACTTGCCGCGCACCAGCTCGGGCACATCCGGGTTCTTCTTCTGCGGCATCAGGCTGCTGCCGGTGGCGCAGCGATCCGTGAGGCTGATGAAACGGAACTCCTCGCTGGCCCAGAGGATCACCTCCTCGCTGAGGCGGCTGAGGTGCACCATCACCAGGCTGGCGGCGGCGCTGAACTCCACCGCGAAATCCCGGTCGCTGACCGCGTCGAGGCTGTTGGCATAGACGTCCTCGAAGCCGAGGGCGGCGGCGGTGTGGCGGCGATCGATCGGCACCGGCGTGCCGGCCAGGGCCGCGGCCCCCAGCGGGCAGAGATTGACCCGTTTGACCAGATCGCGCAGGCGGGCGCGGTCACGCTCGGCCATCTCCACGTAGGCCAGCAGGTGATGGGCCAGGCAGATCGGCTGGGCGCGCTGCAGATGGGTGTAGCCCGGGATCATCACCTCAGGGTGGGCCTCCGCCTGGGTCAGCAGGGCCCGCTCGAAGCGCACCAGCGCCGCATCGATCGCCCCGATCTGACGGCGCAGCCACAGGCGTAGATCCGTGCCGACCTGATCGTTGCGGGAGCGGCCGGTGTGCAGCTTCTTGCCAAGCGGCCCGAGGATCGCGATCAGACGGCGCTCCACGGCGAAGTGGACGTCCTCGTCCTCCAGGCCCGGGTTGAACTGCCCGGCGGCTGCCTCCGTGCGCACCTGCTCCAAGCCAGCCACCAGCTGCTCCGCTTCCTGGGCCGTGAGCACGCCGGTGCTGGCCAGCATGCGGGCATGGGCGATGGAACCGTCGAGGTCCTCCTGCAGCAGGGTGATGTCGAAACCGATCGAGGCGTTGAAACGTTCAATGGCGGGATGGAGCCCCTGCTCGAACCGCTGACTCCAGGTGGAGGAGGTGGAATCGACGGCCATCGGGCCCGCTCGCGCTGCTGGCCTCAGCTTGGCAGGTGGGGCAGCATCACCTCATCGCGCACCTTGAGCACCACCATGGAGGCGTCATCCTCCTGGGGCCGGTCTGACCCGACGAAGCGATCGAGGCGGGCGTAGAGGTGCTCGAGGATGGCCTGGGCACCGGCACCAGCACGGCAGGCGCTCTGCAGGGCCTCCACCAGACGCGGCTCATCGAAGCGTTCCCCGTTGAGACCGGACGCCTCCGTGACGCCATCGGTGTAATAAAGGACCACGTCGCCGGGATCGAGGACGATCTGGGCGCAGCCGTACTGGGCCTCGGGCTGCAGACCGATCAACAACCCCGGTGCATCGAGCCGATCCACGGCGTTGCGCAGCCGCCGCCAGATCAGGGGAGGGTTGTGGGCGGCATTGGCGTAGCGGAGCAGGCGGGTGCGTGGATCGAAATCGGAATAGAACAGGGTCACGAACCGGTGCGACTGGGCCAGGTCCTCCTGGGCCAGCTGGTTGAGGTCATGCAGGATGCGATCCGGCGGCAATCCGCTCAGCACCTCGGCCCGCAACATGCCGCGCAGCAGCGTCATCAACAGACCGGCCGGCACCCCCTTGCCCATCACATCGCCCATCACCAGTGCCCAGCGCCCCTGCTCGCGGCGCCGGCCGAGCAGTTGCGGGCGGGTGGGGATGAAGTCGTAGTAGTCGCCACCCACCTGAAAGGCCGGGCGGCAGCGGGCCGCCAGGTCGACGCCATCAATCACCGGGGGGTGATCGGGCAGCAGCTGGGCCTGAATCTCGGCACCGATCGAAAGCTGTCGCTCGACGCGCTCATGGCGGCGCGCCTCCTGCTGCAACTGCTCGGTTTCGATCGCCACGCCGGTGAGGTCGGCCAGCAGCTGGCCATGCAGACGATGGACCTCACTCCAGCTGAAGCCGCTGCGGGCGCCGATCACGTAGAGCCGGCCTCGGGCACGGCTGCGGGCCACCACAGAGGTGGCGAACAGGAAGGTCACCAGCACGGCACCCTCGGCCTGCACCAGGCGGGTGGCGATCACCGGCACCAGCTCCAGAAAGCGGCCGAGATTGGTGTAACTGCGCAGGGCGAACCCAAGGGACGCCAACAGCTCCTGGTTGCGGCGCTGCTCGCGGCCGAGACTGTCGAGCAACTGGCGCAGGGACGCCATGACCGCGGCCGTGCGCGCCACGGCAGCAGGGGCCTGAGGTGCTGCGGACGGGCTCTGCGGTGGGAGGTCCGAGTGCCGTGGGGGCGGCTTGCTGCTCACCGAGCGGCCGCGGAGGTGCCCCAAGATAGCCGTGGCTCCAGGCCTGGCTGGATCCCGCAGCGAACTGCATCCGCAGCCGCTTGCGTAGATGGGCCTGGCGCTAGGGAGCCAGCAGAGCCTCCACGAACTCGAAGCTGTTGAAGGGACGCAGATCGCGGATGCCCTCACCGGCGCCGATGAAACGGATCGGCAGACCGGCCTCCGAGGAGACCGCCAGGGCCACCCCACCGCGGGCACTGCCATCGAGCTTGGTGAGCACCACGCCGGTGAGGCCAGCGGCCTGGGCGAAGGCCATCGCCTGCTTGAGACCGTTCTGACCCTGACTGGCATCGAGCACCAGCAGCGACTGCACCACCGCCTCCGGCGCCAGCCTGTCGACGATGCGGCGCACCTTGCTGAGCTCCTCCATCAGGTTGTGCTTGGTCTGCAGGCGGCCGGCGGTGTCCACCAGCACCAGATCGGTGCCCTTGGCCTTGGCGGCACCGATGGCGTCGAACACCACGGCGGCCGGATCGGCGTTGGCCGAAGGGTTCGACACGACGGTGACGCCGCTGCGCTCCCCCCAGACCTCCACCTGGCGCACGGCGGCGGCGCGGAAGGTGTCGGCGGCGGCGATCAGACAGCTGTAGCCGCTGCGGATGGCCAGGTTGGCCAGCTTGCCGAGGGTGGTGGTCTTGCCGACCCCATTGACCCCCACCATCAGCCAGACATTGAGCCGCCCGCGCTCCGGGGCCAGCAGGGGCGCTCCGCTGGCCTGGATCGGAGCATCCAAAAGCCCCTTGAGCTGCTCCTTGAGGAAGCGGATGCCCTCGGCGGGATCCACCACCTCCTGATTCATGCGCTGTCGCAGGGCCTCCAGCACCTGATCGGTGGCCTGCACACCCACATCGGCACGCAGCAGCAGGGTCTCGAGCTCATCGAGCACCTCCGGGCTGAGCGGATCATCGCCAAGGCTGTCGAGCAGCTGGGTGACGAAATTGCGGCGGGTCTTCTCCATGCCGCGCCGCAGGCGGCCGAGCCAATCGATCTCCTCCAGGGAGATGTCCTCGATCTGGCGACCCTGGGCGGCGAGCACCTCGGCCGACCAGGTGAAATCGTCGTCGAAGGCGCCTAGCTGCGGCGCGGCTTCATCTGGCGCAGAAGGGAGCGGCGCAGCGGTTACGGCGGCAGGCTCGACCGGTGCCACAGGCGCGACCGGTGCCACAGGCGCGACCGGTGCAGCCGATGCGACGGGGGCATCGATCGCCCGCGCCAGGATCTCCTGCTGGCGCTGGGCGCGCTGGGCTGCGGCCTGCTCCAGCAGCGACGGACCGATCGGAGCAGCCGGCTCGGGCTCGGGCCCGGGCTCTGCAGCCGCCGAGGCGGACTCAGGCTCGGGTTCGGGCTGCGGCTGAGCTGGCGGCACAGCCTGAACGGCCTGGCGCTCAGCCTCCTGCTGGGCCTTCAGGCGGGCGTAGGCCTGCCGGGCCCAGTCCAGGGCTTCCTGATCAACGGCACCAACAGACGGCGCCACCGGCTCGGGCACAGGCGCCACCGGCACGGTTGGGTCTGGAGCGGCCGCGGCTGGTGCAGGATCAGGCGCCGCCTCGACCGGGGCAGGCGTCGGGGCGGATTCCGCAGGCGGTTCCGGCGCAGCGGGCTGGGGGTTCGCGGGGGTCTGCGCCCGCTTGAACCAGTCGAAAACCATCGCTCTTCAGAGGGTGCGCTCGGGCCGGTGGAGATCAGCGCTGGGGGGTACCGGCGCTGGTGAAGCGGCGCAGAACGCCGTTGATCATGCGGCGACCCTGCTCGTCGCTGTAGCGGTTGGCCAGCTCCACCGCCTCATTGCAGGCCACAGCGGGGGGGGTGCGGAACTCTTCGATATCAACAGCGGCCAGGCGCAGGATGTCGCGATCGATGCGGGGCAGGCGGCTGAGGCGCCAGCCCTCCATCACCGCATCCAGGCGCTGATCAAGGTCCGAACGGCTCCGCAGAACAGCCCGGACCCGTTCAATGGCTCCGCGGCGGATCTCCTCCTGGTCAGCGAGCATCAGCAGGCGCGGCAGCTCAAGGCTGGCCGAGAGACGGTTGAGGCCCTGCTCGGCGTGGCTGAGCCCCTCCTGCAGGTGCTGGCGTACGCGGGGCAGTTGCTCGCTGGACCCCTCGTCCTGCAGCTCACTGTCCAGCAGCTGCTGCTGGGCAGCCTGGAGATCGGCAGCCGCCTGATCGAGGGCCTCGCGCACATGCTGGCTCAGGGTGGCGAGAGCCTGATGCAGCAGCGCGTCGAGGGGCGTTTCATGGGAAGCAGCGCCGGCAGCAGCGCCGCCGGCCGGACGATCGCTGGTCTGACCGAGCATCAGCAGGGCCAGTTCACGGGCAACGGTGCGGCTCTGCATCAGGCCTTGTTGGAGGGAATGGGGGTGTAGGCCGGAGCCCGGAGCTGGGCCAGCAGGCTGGAAAAGCTGCGGCTGGCCGGAGTTTCCCGTTCGTCCGGGTTGACGATGCCGGCCGAGATGATCGTGCGGAACGCATCCTCGACCGAGAGGTTGAGATCACGCACGGACGACTCCGGCACCACGGCGTACCAGCCGGTGGTCGGGTTGGGAGCCGTGGGGATGAACACGCTGAGCATCGGCTGATCGAAACCGGCAGCGAGGCTGGCGCCCAGCACGCCGGTCACGAAGCCAAGCGCATAGAGCCCTTCACGGGGGTATTCCACCAGCACAACACGCCGGAACCGGCTCGAGTTGTCGCGCAGGAAGGTCTCAAGGAGCTGTTTGAGCGTCTTGTAGACGCTGCCGGCAACGGGAATGCGCTGCAAGGTTCCCTCACCGAACTCGAGCAGCCAACGGCCGACGATGTTGCGGGCCATCAGACCGATCAACAGGATCGCCAGCAGCGGCACCAACAGACCCAGCCCCAGGTTGATCAGCTCCTGAAGCAGGGGGTTGAGGGTGTTGAACGGGTTGAGCTGCTTGGGGATGGAGGTGAGGAACGCCAGAACGAAGCGGCTCACCGTGGTGGCCAGCCAGATCGTGGTGGCCAGGGGGATCACCACCAGCAGGCCGGCGATCAGATCGTTCTTGAGATCCTGCTGGAGGCGGTCGCCCAGCGGCTGATCAGGTCTGGGACTGGACTGCACCAACGGCGGGCCGGCTGTTCCGGTCGACAGAAACCACTTCGCAACTTAGCCAGCCGCCCTCACAGGACGGCCACCAGAGCCAGCAGAGCGAAGGCCACCATCAGCACGAACGCGGAGCCGATGCCACCGATACGGCGCTGATTGGCGGCCAGATCGCGGCGCTGCTCAGCCTGCTTGAGCTGGCCCTCAGCCTGCTGCAGCTGGCGATCCATGATCGCGCGGGCAGCCTGGCGCTTCTGGTCCGGGCTGGCTTTCTCGGGGATCTGACCACCCTGCTCAAGCTGGCCGATCACCTGGTTGACCACCTCGGGAGCCTGCATCGAGGCGCGGGCCATCTGCAGCTGACCCTTCTGGCTGCGGAGGGCCTGATCGGCCTCGTCGCTGACGGCGCGATCGGCGCTGATCGACACAGGAATCGTGACGAGCAGACCCAGCGCCAGCACGCCGCTGATCACGGCCACCAGCCAGTGCAGAGGGGTGCGGTGGGACTGGGGCTCATCCAGACGGGCCCCGATCAGGACAAGCAGAAGACCGACGAAGGCCATCGGCGCCTGGGTCACCAGCACGGAGGACACCAGCTGGCGGAAGCTCTCCTCACCCCAGCCATTCACCATCAGAACGGCGATCAGCTGCAGGAGCAGCAGCAGCACCAGGGTGAGACCCAGCCAGCGGAGCAGGGTGGTGAAACGGCCGGAGGCTGCAGAACTCACAGTGGACCTGACGCAATCGCGCAATCGTAGGGGTGGTGAGCGCATGGGTCATCAAGCACTGGCGGCGGAGATCAGGCGGGAGGCGCGGCGTCTCGGCTTTGATCCCGTGGGCATCGCCGCCGTGCCGGCCGGTGATCGGCTGCGACTGCGCAGCGCCGCCCTGGAGCGCTGGCTGGCGGCCGGCCATCAGGCCGACATGGCCTGGATGAATGATCCGCGCCGCCGCGACGTGACCCAGCTGCTCGAGGGGGTGCGCAGCCTGGTGGCCGTGGGCCTGAACTATCACGTGCAGGCGGAGCGGAGCCCCGGCAGCCTCAAGGTGGCCCGCTACGGCTGGGGGCGCGACTACCACCGCGTCATCGAGGGTCGGCTGCGAGCACTGGGGCGCTGGCTGGAGAGCCGCGTGCCTGGGGTGCGCTGGCGAGCCTGCGTGGACAGCGCCCCGCTTCTGGACAAGGCCTGGGCCGAGGAGGCGGGTCTGGGCTGGATCGGCAAGCACGGGAACCTGATCCATCGCAGCCAGGGCTCCTGGCTGCTGCTGGGCCATCTCCTCACCGATCTGGAGCTGCCGGCCGACGCCCCCGCCGCACCGGCCTGCGGCGCCTGCAGCGCCTGCCTCGACGCCTGTCCCACCGGCGCGATCGTGGAGCCGTTCGTGGTGGATGCCCGCCGCTGCATCGCCTTCCACACGATCGAAAACCGCGCCGAAACCCTGCCGGCCACGATCGCCGGCGCCCTGCAGGGCTGGGTGGCCGGCTGCGACATCTGCCAGGACGTGTGTCCCTGGAACCGGAAGCCGCTGCCATCGAGCAGCGATCCGGATCTGCAGCCCCGCCCCTGGTGGCTGAACCTGCAAGCCGCTGAAGCCTTGGGCTGGAGCGACGCGGACTGGGACGAGAAGCTGCGGGCCTCCGCCCTGCGGCGGATCAAACCGGCGATGTGGCGACGCAACATCGCCGCCGCCGCTGCAGAAGCTGCGCCTGAATCGTGAAGGTCCGCAAGCGCGGCAGCGGGTCTCAATCCAGACGCGGGCAACAGCGTCACCTCTGCCTACGCTGCGCAGCAGTTGGTGGCCATCGATGGCGGCGCGCTGGTTGAGATCCCTGGCGGCGGCGCCCCTGATGCTCGGCGGCCTGCTGGCCGTCAGCCTGGTGCCGGTGCCGCCGGCACGGGCACTGGTGCCCTACGTGATGGTGCCGGGTCCCGACAACCTGGAGGGCGCAGGCCTGGGCATCGCCCAGGTGGCGGCGCGCCTGCTGCGCCTGGGCCAGGCGGATGACGCGGCCCGGCTGGCGGCCCTGGTGGTGCAGCTGATTCCCGACGATCCCCGCGGCTGGCTGCTGCTAGCTGAAGCACAGCTGCGCAGCAATCAACCCAAGCAGGCCGGCGTGGCCCTGGAGCGGGCTCGGGCCCTTGATCCCCGCAATCCGGTGATCCTGTTCGCCCAGGGAGCCCTGGCCCTGCGGCAGAACAACCCGAGCCAGGCGAGTCAGCTGATCCGTGAGGGGCTGAAGCTGGACAACCGCAACCCCGGCGCCTACTTCGATCTGGGCAATGCTCTGATCCTGATGGGCCAGAACGGTGATGCCCTGGCCGCTTTCGAGAAGGCCTCCGGCCTGCGTGGCGATTTCTGGGAAGCGATCAACAACCAGGCCCTGGTGCTGTTCGAGCAGGGCAAGGACGGCGAGGCTCTGCAGCGCTGGCGCAGAGTCCTGAAGATCAGCCCGACGGCCGCTGAGCCGATGCTGGCCCTGGCCGCCGCGCTCAATGCCAAGACCCCGGGCAACAGCGAAAGCATCGAGCTGGCCCATCAGGCCCTGGCGAGCGATCCCAACTACGTGCTGGAGGCCTACCAGAAAGAACAGCTCTGGGGGAACCGCCTGCGGGCCGCCACCAGCAGCCTGCTCGGCCAGGCGGCCCTGAAGGCGGATGTGGAGCGAGCCCAGGCCAACGCCGGAGGCAACAGCGACGACGGCGAGCCATGACCGCCGATCGTGGGCCGGGCCCTGCCCGATGCCCGCGATGGCCTGAAGCCGGTACAGCGGCGCATCCTGTTCGCGATGCATGAACTGGGGCTCACCCCGGATCGCCCATACCGCAAATGCGCCCGTGTGGTGGGCGACGTGCTCGGCAAATACCACCCCCATGGCGATCAGGCGGTCTACGACGCCCTGGTGCGGCTGGTGCAGACCTTCGCCAGCCGCAACCCGCTGCTCGATGGCCACGGCAACTTCGGCTCGGTCGATGACGACCCGCCCGCGGCGATGCGGTACACCGAAACCCGGCTGGCACCGATCGCCAACGAGGCGCTGCTCGATGAGATCGGCAACGACACCGTCGATTTCGCACCCAACTTCGATGGGTCCCAGCAGGAGCCGACCGTGCTGCCGGCCCAGCTGCCATTCCTGCTGCTGAACGGCTGCACCGGCATCGCCGTGGGCATGGCCACGAACATCCCGCCCCACAATCTGGGCGAGGTGGTGGATGCGCTGATCGCCTTGATCCGCAGGCCGGAACTGAGCGACGACAAGCTGCTCGAACTGGTGCCCGGTCCCGACTTTCCCACCGGCGGCGAAGTGCTCACGGGGAGCGGTCTGCGCGATACCTACCTCAACGGCCGCGGCAGCATCCCGATGCGGGGCGTGGCCCATTTCGAGGAGGTGCAGCCGGGCAAGGGACGCCACAAGCGCGCCGCCGTGGTGATCACCGAGCTGCCGTATCAGCTGAGCAAGGCGGGCTGGATCGAGAAGCTGGCCGAGCAGGTCAACGACGGCAAGATCACCGGCATCGCCGACATCCGCGATGAAAGCGATCGCGATGGCATGCGCGTGGTGGTGGAGCTGCGCCGGGATGCCAACCCGGAAACCGTGCTGACGGAGCTGCAGCGGCGCACAGCCCTGCAGAGCAACTACGGCGCCATCCTGCTGGCGCTGGTGCACGGCAAACCAGTGCAGCTGAGCCTGCGGGAGCTGCTGCAGGAATTCCTGGAGTACCGGGAACTGACGATCATCCGCCGCACCCGCCATGCGCTCAAGCGGGCAGAGGACCGGCTGGAGGTTGTGCAGGGTCTGATCACGGCCCTGGGCGCCCTGCAGCGGGTGATCGCCCTGATCACGGCGGCCCCGGATGCCGCCAGCGCCCGCGCCAGCCTGCAGGTGCAACTGGATCTGAGTGAACGCCAGGCCGATGCCGTGCTGGCGATGCCACTGCGGCGGCTCACGGGGCTGGAGCAGGAGAGCCTGCGCAAGGAAGCCGACGATCTGGGCCAGGAGCGCACGCGCCTGCGGCACCTGCTCGATGAACGACCGGCGCTGCTGGACGCGATGGTGGCCGAGTTCAAGGCCCTCAGGAAGCGCTTTGCCACACCGCGCCGGACCCGTCTGGTGGAAGGGGGCGATGAACTGGTGGCCCAGCGAACCGCCGCAGCACGGCCCAGCACCGAACTGCAGCGCCAGCGCGCCCTGGAGTCGCTCGCCGCCGATGGCCGCCTGGTGGTCCAGGCCGATGGGCAAGTGAAGATCGTCGGGCCCCAGCTGCTGGGTCGCCTGCACCTGGAGGAACCGGCGGCGCTGGGGGATCACCCCTCACCGGCGCGACTGATCCTGCCGGTGGCGGCGAAACCGGCGGTGCTCGCCTTCACCGATGCGGGCCGGGTCGCCCTGCTGCGCTGGGAGTTCGCCGGGCAGCAACCGGGCAACCTCGAGAAATTCCTGCCGGATGGCATGAGCGGCGAACAGGTGGTGCAACTGCTGCCCCTGCCGACCGCCGAAGCGGCCGCCGGAGCGAGCATCGGTCTGCTGAGCAGCGATGGGCGGTTCAAGCGACTGCCCCTCGATGACATGCAGGATCTCTCGGGCCGGGCGGCGTCGGTGCTGCGCCTCAAGGATGGTGTCAGCCTGCAGCGGGTGGTGCTCTGCCGCGATAGCGAAGAACTGGTGGTGGCCAGCTCCACCGGCCGCCTGCTGCGGCTGACGGTGAATGAAGCCAACCTGCCACTGATGGGGCGCAACGCCCAGGGTCCGGTCCTGCTGCGGCTTCTGCCCGGCGAGGCCGTGGTCGGTGCGGCAGCGGTGAAGGCGGGGAGCAGTGTGCTGCTGGCCAGCGCCGGCGGCCAGCTCCGGCACCTGGCCCTGGCCGATCTGCGCCTGTGCCAACGCGGCGACCTGGGGCAGATCGGTCTGCGCTTCCAGGATCGCAACGATCAGCTGGTGGATCTTCGCCCGGCCGAGACGGCCCTGCTGTCGGCGCTGCTCAGCGATGGCCGCAGTCTGCGCCTGAAGGCGACCGACCTGCCAACGGATGCCAGCAGCTCTCCAGGGGCGGTGTCGGCTGGGGCCCGGGCTGCGCCGGCACTGATCCGGCCGATGCGGATCGGGGCAGGGGATCAGGGCGCAGCGACAGGGTGACCATGGCGGGTGCCAGACCGTCATTGGTGAGCAGCAGCTGGACCGGAGTCCGGCTGACCCGCTCGATCGTCACGACCCGCAGGGGGCCACGGGCTTCGAGCACGGAGCCATCGGCCGCAAAGACCGTCATCTGCATGAACGGGGAGCCATTGACCCCGAGCACCAGGCGGCTGGGGCCCGGCAGGCGGATCGGGAACAGGCGAGCGCCGCCGGCATCCACCACGGCGGAGGCCACGGAGGTTTGGCCGGGGCGCGACTGGATGGCCTCGATGCGCACGTTGGCCAGGGCCTGATCGGCGGCGGCGAACCAGAGCTGGCGGAAGGGCTCCGGCGGGATCTCGCTGCTGGCGTGGCCGGGCAGCACCCCCTGGGCGCTGGCGGACACCAGCTGCTCCACCACCTGGGGGCTGAGCCCCTGGGCCACCAGAGCCGACTGGCGGCGCCGCCAGTCACCGCTGGTGAACCCACCGAGACGGGTGCGCAGCTCCAGCGGCAGGGTCTCCACCCGGCTGAGCCACTCCTCCGCCAGCTGATTCCACACCTTGCGCAGCGGTGCGTCATCCAGGCTGTCGGCGGGCAGGCGCCCACCCCGCTCCGGGTACTGGGCCAGGAGGCTGGCATCCACCAGCCGCAGGAACCAGCCGCGCTCGATCTGCAGCGCCCGCAGGCGGTTGAGCAGCTGCTGGCGCTGATCCACCTCCGCCGGGGGCAGGCTGCTGGGCAACTGCAACCCCGACTCCCCCGTGGGTGCCGCGACACGGCCGCGGCTGAGCAGCAACCATCCCAGCACCGTTCCCACCACCGCGGACACCACCAGGGCGAGCACCACCGGCCAGAGGCGCCCTTCGGCCTCCTCCTCCCGCTGCAGCTGCCGGCGACGCGCCGAGGGAGCCGCAGCCGGCTGCACCGGCGCCACCGGGTTCAGGGGGGGCAGCTCCAGCACCGGCGCCGGCGGAGGCACCAGCACGACCGTGCGATCCGCACGGGCGACGGGGCCTGTGCTGTCGGGCATCGGCACCTGCTGCAGCACCTCCAGTGCTGCCGCGGCCGAGCGGAAGCGCTGCGAGGGCTCCGGGCTGAGCAGCCGCTCCAGGGCAGCGCGCAGCTGCGGCTGATCATCCAGGGCCGCGGGCCAGCGCCAGGCGAGCGTGACCGGATCCAGCAGCTGCGCCGGCTCCTCACCGCTGAGCAGCACGAGGCCGACCACCCCGAGACCGAACAGATCCATCCAGGGCTCGGCCTGATCACCGCGGACGAGCTCCGGTGGGCCATAGCCAGGGGTGACGCCCAGCAACCTCTCCCCGTCGGGGGGCACCGCCGTCCCGCGCACCAGACCGAAATCGAGCAGGACCGGCAGGCCATCGCGCTCGCGGCGCAGCAGGTTGGCGGGGGTCAGATCACCGTGGATCAACTGCTGGCTGTGCAGCACCGAGAGAACGGGCAGGAGCTGCCGCAGCAGCAACAGCACCTCGCCGGCGCCGAACACCAGCTGACGCTCGCGGCGAGCCTGCAGCAGCTCGGCATAGGTGCGCCCCTCCTGCCACTCGCGCACCAGCCACAGATCAGCGTCCTGCTGGATCAGCGACCCGAAGCGCGGCACCTGGGGATGCAGCACCCCCTGCAGACGAGGCCAGAGGGCGCGAACCTGCTCCTGCAGCTGTGGCTGAGCGGCGGCAATCCAGCGCAGCACCACCGGCGCCTGGGCGGCGAGCTGATCGCTGGCACGCCAAAGGACCCCCTGGCTGCCCTGGGCGAGCTCCACCTCAAGCCGGTAGCGCTCGCCGATCCGGTCCCCCGCTTGCACCGTGGTCATCACCGGGTTCAGGCTGCGCGCACAGGTTGCTGCAAACCCTTGCCAGCCAGCCAGGCCGCGTCATAAAGCCGTGACCGGTAGCGGTCACCGCTGTCGCACAGCACCGTCACGATCGTGTGGCCTGGGCCCATCCGCCGCGCCGTCTCGACTGCGGCGGCCACGTTGATGCCCACCGATCCCCCCAGGAACAGCCCCTCCTGCCAGAGCAGGTCGTAGATCGTGGCCAGGGCCTGCTGATCGGCGACGCGCACGGCGTCATCCACCGGGGCGCCCTCCAGGTTGGCGGTGACACGGCTGTTGCCGATGCCCTCGGTGATCGAGCTGCCCTCGCTGGTGAGGCTGCCATCGGTGGCCCAGCTGTAGAGCGCGCTGCCGTGGGGATCGGCCAGCACGCAGCGCACGGCGGGGTTCTGCTCCTTCAGGTAGAGCGCCACGCCGGCGTAGGTGCCGCCCGTGCCGGTGGCCGCCACCCAGGCGTCGATGCGGCCGCCTGTCTGCTGCCAGATCTCCGGGCCGGTGGAGTTGTAGTGGGCCCGGCGGTTGGCCAGGTTGTCGAACTGATTGGCCCAGACGGCGCCGGAGGTCTCCTCGGCGATGCGGCCCGAAAGACGCACGTAGTTGTTGGGATCGCGGTAGGGCACCGCCGGCACCGTGCGCACCTCAGCGCCGAGGCTGCGCAGCAGGCCGATCTTCTCGGCCGACTGGGTGTCGGGAATCACGATCAGGGCCTTGTAGCCGCGGGCGTTGCAGAGATGGGTGAGGCCGATGCCGGTGTTACCGGCGGTGCCCTCCACCACCGTGCCGCCGGGCTGCAGCAGCCCCTGCTCCTCCGCCTCCAGCAGGATGCCGAGGGCCGCACGATCCTTGACCGACCCACCGGGGTTCATGAACTCGGCCTTGCCGAGGATCTCGCAACCGGTCAGCGCGCTGAGGGCGTTCAGGCGGATCAGCGGCGTGTTGCCGACCGCACCCACGAAGCCTGCGGTGATACCGGTTGAGGGGGGCTGGGTGCTGGCAACCATGCGCTCGGCGCCGGAAATCTGCTCTGGCGCGATCGTAGGGGCGCTGGCAGGCCTGCTCCGGACGCTGCTGCTCCAGGCGCTTAAGGTCACGCCAGACACACCACCGCGATGGGGTTGCCGCCCGCCGCTGCCCTGCTCACCCGACTGCGGCGGATCCGTGAGCACAGCGAGGCGCTGATCGCCGGTCTGGAAGACGAGGACCTCTGCCTGCAGGGCATGGCCGATGCCAGCCCGGCCAAATGGCACCTGGGTCACACCAGCTGGTTCTTCGAGGAGTTTCTGCTGCGGCAGCAACCGGCTGGCCGCAGCAGCTACGAGCCAGCCGACCCACGCTGGCGCTATCTGTTCAACAGCTACTACGAGACGGTGGGGCCACGGCAGCCGCGGCCGGAGCGGGGTCTGCTGACGCGGCCGCCGATCAGCGCGGTGCTGACCTGGCGGCGACGGGTGACGGCCGCCATGGAGGAGCTGGTGGAGCAGCTGCAGGTGGCGGACGATGCGGCAGGACTGGCCCTGGTTGAGCTGGGGCTGCAGCACGAGCAGCAGCACCAGGAGCTGCTGCTGATGGATCTGCTCGATGGCTTCAGCCGCAACCCGCTGGAACCGGTGGCTTACCCCCTGACCGGGGACCCGCCGGCAGGGAACGGCCTGGCGGGAGATCGCTGCCATCCGGAACTGACCTACAGGCGCAACTGGATGCCCGCGGCGGCTGCCGCCTGCGGCTGGCTGCCCCAGGCGGGAGGGCTGGTGGACATCGGCCATGGGTGCACCGCCACCGGCTTTCATTTCGACAACGAGGCGCCGCGACATCGCGTCTGGCTGGAGCCCTTCGCCATCGCCGATCGGCTGGTGCGCAACGGCGAGTACGCCGACTTCATCGCCGATGGCGGCTACGAACGGCCGGAGCTGTGGATGAGCGAAGGCTGGGCGGTGGTGCAGCAGCGGGGCTGGCGGGCGCCCCGCTACTGGCGCGACGAGTGGGAATTCACCCTGGCGGGCCGGCTTCCGCGCCGGCCGGAGGCGCCGGTGCGGCCGGTGCGGGTGG
>RFPK01000051.1 GCA_009926195.1 Synechococcaceae bacterium WB4_1_0192
GCCATTTTCAGAACCGTCGTCTCACCCGCGCCCAGCGCGAACGACAGGTAAGGTGGGTACTTGCCGATCCCGATCCGATCGATCTGACGGACCACGTTATCCATCCCGGCATCGTTGGCGATGCGCACGGTCATCAGGTTGCGCGACTGTTCAAGCCCCCAGCGCATGGTGTGCGTACCGCCCGCCCCGCGCATGTCAAAGTTGCGGAAGCATTTCTGACCGAGCGCCGCGCCCTCAAGGTGATCGCCGGCCTCACCAACTTTGATGCCGCCAGTGTGGAGCGCATCAGCCGGGCCGCTGGCCTCGGTGGTGCCGACCTGATCGATGTGGCCTGTGATCCCGAGCTGGTGCGCCTGGCTGCCGAGGTCTCCGGCCTGCCGATCTGCGTCAGCGCCGTGGATCCCGAGCTGTTCCCCGCCGCCGTCGCCGCCGGTGCCGCCATGGTGGAGATCGGCAACTACGACGCCTTCTATCCCCTCGGCCGCATCTTCGATGCCGATGAGGTGCTGGCGATCACCCGCCGGACCCGTGAGCTGCTGCCCGAGGTGGTGCTGAGCGTCACCGTTCCCCACGTGCTGCCCCTCGATCAGCAGGAGCAGCTGGCCGTGGATCTGGTGGCCGCCGGTGCCGACATCATCCAGACCGAAGGCGGCACCAGCGCCAGGCCGTTCAGCGCCGGTAGCCTCGGCCTGATCGAGAAGGCTGCCCCCACCCTGGCCGCCGCCCACAGCATCAGCCGCGCCGTGGCCGTGCCCGTGCTCTGCGCCTCCGGTCTCTCCGCCGTGACCGTGCCCATGGCCGTGGCCGCTGGCGCCGCCGGCGTGGGCGTGGGCTCCGCCGTGAACAAGCTCGGCGATGAGCTGGCGATGGTGGCGGTGGTCCGCGCCCTGCGCGAAGCCCTCGGCAGCGCCGTTCAGGCCCGCGTCTGAGTCGCTCGCGTAGCGCAAACCTGACGAACCCCGAACCCGTGCCTAGCTTGCGGTCAGCCTTGCTGCCGCGGCGGTCATGGGTTCTTTGGCGTGGTTGCTGCAGTGGCCCGTGCGGGCCCTGGTGCTGTTGGTGGTGGCCTGGCTCCCCCTCGGGGTTGAGCTGGATGGCTTCGGTAGTGCCCTGCTGGCGGCGGTTCTGATCGGCTTGCTCGGCACGCTGCTGGTGGCACCGCTCAAGGCGCTGCTCGCCCTGCCCTGGGCGCTCACCAGCCTGGGTGGTCTGATCACGCCGATCAGCTGGCTGTTCAACTGGCTGATCGCCGCGATTCTGTTCGGTCTGGCGGCCTGGTTGCTGCCCGGCTTCCGACTGCGCCGTGGCCTGTTCAGTGCCGTGCTCGGCGCCGTGGTCTATGCCGTGCTGTCGATGGTCGTGCTGCGCTGGCTGGGTCTGGAGGTGGATCTCACCCGCGCCTCGCTGCTGATGGGTCTGCCCCTGGCCTGAGCGCTGCGGTGGCCGGAACCTGGCGGCATCCGCCACCGCAGTCGGTGGCAGGGCTCCCCGAGAATGGGGTCATGCCCACACCCTTTCAGCTCCAGGCCCCCTACGAACCCCGCGGCGATCAGCCTGAGGCGATCGCCGGCCTGGTGGCGGGGGTGGAGGCCGGTGAGCGCTACCAGACCCTGCTGGGTGCCACCGGTACCGGCAAGACCTTCACGATCGCCAATGTGATCGCCCGCACCGGCCGGCCGACGCTGGTGCTGGCCCACAACAAGACGCTGGCGGCGCAGCTGTGCAATGAGTTGCGCGAGTTCTTTCCGAACAACGCCGTTGAATATTTCATCTCCTACTACGACTACTATCAGCCGGAGGCGTATGTGCCTGTCTCCGATACCTATATCGCCAAGACCGCATCGATCAATGAGGAGATCGATATGCTGCGCCACTCGGCGACGCGCTCGCTGTTTGAGCGTCGCGATGTGATTGTGGTGGCTTCGATCAGCTGCATCTACGGTCTGGGTATTCCCAGCGAATACCTCAAGGCGGCGGTGAAGTTTGAGGTGGGCTCCAGCCTGAATCTGCGCGCTTCGCTGCGGGAGCTGGTCAACAACCAGTACTCCCGCAATGATCTGGAGATCTCGCGCGGCCGCTTCCGCGTACGTGGCGACGTGCTGGAGATCGGCCCGGCCTATGAAGATCGTCTGGTGCGGATCGAGCTGTTTGGCGATGAGGTGGAGGCGATCCGCTATGTCGATCCCACCACCGGAGAGATCCTGCAGAGTCTGGAGGCGATCAGTATCTACCCTGCCAAGCACTTCGTGACCCCGAAGGAGAGGCTGGAGGACGCAATCAAGGCGATCCGCACCGAGCTGCGCGAACGGCTCGATGTGCTGAATGAGCAAGGCCGCCTGCTGGAAGCGCAGCGGCTGGAGCAGCGCACCACCTACGACCTGGAGATGCTCGAGCAGGTGGGCTACTGCAACGGCGTCGAGAACTACGCCCGCCACCTGGCCGGCCGCCCGGCCGGTACGCCGCCCGAATGCCTGATCGATTATTTCCCGGACGACTGGCTGCTGGTGGTGGATGAAAGCCATGTGACCTGCTCGCAGCTGCAGGCCATGTACAACGGCGACCAGAGCCGCAAGCAGGTGCTGATCGAGCACGGCTTTCGCCTGCCGTCCGCTGCCGACAACCGGCCCCTGAAGGGGTCGGAGTTCTGGGAAAAAGCCCGCCAGAGCATCTTCGTGAGCGCCACCCCCGGCGACTGGGAGATGCGCCAGAGCGACGGCCAGGTGGTGGAGCAGGTGATTCGCCCCACCGGTGTGCTCGATCCGATCGTGGAGGTGCGTCCCACGGACGGTCAGGTGGACGATCTACTGGGCGAGATCCGCATTCGCGCCGAGAAGCAGGAGCGGGTGCTGGTGACCACCCTCACCAAGCGCATGGCCGAGGACCTCACCGATTACCTGGCTGAGAACAACGTGCGGGTGCGCTACCTGCACTCCGAGGTTCACTCCCTGGAGCGGATCGAGATCATCCAGGACCTCAGGAACGGTGAATACGACGTGCTGGTGGGCGTGAACCTGCTGCGCGAGGGTCTGGATCTGCCGGAGGTGTCGCTGGTGGCGATCCTGGATGCCGACAAGGAGGGCTTCCTGCGGGCCGAGCGCTCCCTGATCCAGACCATCGGTCGTGCCGCCCGCCATGTGGAGGGGGTGGCACTGCTCTATGCCGACAATCTCACCGATTCGATGGCCAAGGCCATCTCCGAAACCGAACGGCGCCGTGCCATTCAGCACACCTACAACGAGAAGCACGGCATCACGCCGACACCGGCCGGTAAGCGGGCCGGCAATTCGATCCTGGCGTTTCTGGAGGTGTCGCGCCGGCTCAATGACGAGCAGCTGGAGCAGGCCAGCGAGCAGGCTGTGCATAACGATGTGCCGCTCGATTCGCTGCCGGAGCTGATCCAGCAGCTGGAGGACAAGATGAAGGTGGCGGCGAAGAATCTGGAGTTTGAGGAGGCCGCCAACCTGCGCGATCGCATCAAGACCCTGCGTCAGAAGCTGGTGGGCAAGGCCTGAGAGGCCGACCGCCAACGCACGGTCCGCGGCCTTCGCTGATCAGAGCGGCGGTTCCTCGCTGGCGGGTGCCTTCTGGGCGGACACGTCCGGCATCCAGTAGCTGAGGTCGTCGTGCCAGTAGGGCGCGCCCGCCAGGCGGCTGGCGCTGAGTTTGGTGGTGGCCATGGCCGTGACCAGCCGGCCCATGTTTCGCCAGCTTGCGGAACACCTCCGCCAGGACCAGTTTCTGCCGCTCCATCCGGCCGATGTCTCCCAGTTCGTCGTGGCGGAAGCGCAGGAACCCCTCGAGCTCCGCACCCTTGAGCAGCTGCCGGCCAGGGTAGAGATCGATCGTCAGCCCCTGGCTCCTGTCCACGTAGTAGAGGCGCTTGGGCACATCCACCTCCACGCCGCCGAGGGCATCGGCCAGGCGTTGTACCGCATCGAGATTGAGCACCAGGTAGCGATCCACCCGTGCGTTGAGCAGGTGGCTCAGCTCCTGTTTGACCATCTCAGGCCCGCCGCTGCTGTACAGGGCGTTGGCCTTCATCACCCCGTATCGGGCCGAGTCGATGTAGGTGTCGCGCGGCACCTGGGTGAGCTCGGTGCGGCCGTTATCCAGCCGCACCGTCATCATCACGTCGGTGTTGGTGCTGACATGATCGGTGCCCATCACGATGATGCGGCGGTCGCCCATCCCCGCTGGGCTGATCAGGGAATTCAGCACCCCGCTGGAGTGCGGCAGTGCCGCCAACAGGCCGGTGGCCAGATGGGGAAGGGGGCCGCTCAGGCCATAACCCAGTCCCAGTCCCGCCAGGAACAGGGGCAGCCTTGGCAGGCCACCGCGGCGAGCTCCCTCATGCTTGCCTGGCCCCTTGCTCCTGCGCTTGGCCGGTGTCGCCGTGGCCCGCGCCCGCTGTCGACGTCGATCATCGATGTCCGCCACCGGCGTGCGGCGCCGGCTGCTGGAGGTCGTCAGCTCCAGGCCATTGCGGCCCTGGTCCCGCCGGGTGCGGCCGGAGCGACGGGGGGCGGGATTGGGCTGGGCCTGGGGCATTGCAGGGCTGTCGTGGCCGCACCATACGGTTGCAACACCCTTGCCGCCAGAGCTGATTGGCCGCTTCAGCCGCCGGGCAGCACCCGGATTGCGGCGGCGGCGGCGTCGGCCCGGTTGCGCGCCTCTTCCAGACTGGTGCCCGTCGCCAGGGCCACGCCCATGCGCCGATGCGGCCGCGCATCGGGTTTGCCGAACAGCAGCACCTGCACATCAGTCGCGCTCAGGGCCTCCTCCAGGCCGCTGTAGGCGACGCTGTCGCTGCTCTGCTCCGCCAGGATCACGCGACTGGCGGCCGGTCCGAGCGAGCGGATCTCAGGGATCGGCAGCCCCAGCACGGCCCGCAGGTGCAGCTCGAATTCACTCAGGTTCTGACCGGCCAGGGTCACCAGGCCGGTGTCGTGGGGGCGTGGCGACAGCTCGGAGAACACCACTTCACTGACGCCATCCGTGTTGCGGCACACGAAGAACTCCACGCCGAACAGGCCGGCGCCGCCCAGGTTGTCGGTGACGCGGCGGGCCATCGCCTGGGCGGCCGCCAGCTGTTCCCAGTCCAGGTGGGCCGGTTGCCAGCTGGTCTGGTAGTCGCCGCGCTCCTGGATGTGGCCGATCGGTGGGCAGAACAGGGTCGGTCCCTGCCATTGCTTCACCGTGAGCAGGGTGATCTCCTGCTCGAACTGCAGGAACTCCTCCACGATCACGCGGGCGCCGCTGCCGCGGGCGCCGGCCATAGCCGCCTCCCACGCTGCTGGGATGCCCTCGGGCCCCTGCACCACGCTCTGGCCCTTGCCGGAGGAGCTCATCACCGGTTTCACCACCACCGGCCAGCCCAGCGGTTCAGCAGCGGCCGCCAGCTCGGCGGCACTTTCGGCGTAGGCGAAGCGGGCCGTGCGCAGACCCAGTTCCGTGGCCGCCAGATCGCGGATGCGGTCCCGGTTCATCGTCACCGCCGTGGCGCGGGCCGTGGGGATCACGGTGGTGCCACCGGCCTCCAGCTCCGCCAGGGCATCCACTGCCAGGGCCTCGATCTCCGGGATCAGCACCTGCGGGTTGTGGCGTCGCACCACCGCCTTGAGGGCCTCCGGATCGGTCATGGCCACCACCTCGGCCACATCGGCTACCTGCATCGCCGGGGCACCGGCGTACCGATCCACGGCGATCACATGGCAGCCGAGGCGCTGGGCGGCGATCGCCACCTCCTTGCCCAGTTCACCGCTGCCCAGAAGCATCAGGCTGCGGGGAAAGGTGGGGCTGGCCATGGCCGCGGCTGGGGCGAGAGACTCCCCTGATCCTGCCCCGCCAAGCGCACCCGTGCCTCTCTCCTCCCTGCTGGCCTATGCCACCGCCGGCGACGCCGCCAACGGGCTGCTCAACGGCTGGGACATCGACACCCTGCAGCGCTGGACGCTGATCTACCTCGGCATCTCCTCGCTGGCGTTCGTGGTGGTCTGGCTGGTGGGCTACCTGCGTCGGCCCGGCTGATGGTCTTCGCCGGCCGCCGCACGCAGGTTGGGTCGATCAGGCTGGGTCGATCAGGTTGAGCTGCCGCACCGGCGATTGCTCATCGATGAAGCCGTAGGCCTCGAACACGGCATCGTCGCCATGGGTGATGTGCTGCCCGTCGTTGTGGCGTTCCAGCACGAAGCCTTCGGCCGCCATGCGGCGCATCAGGGCCGCTGCCTCCTCGAAGCGGGAGGCCATCGCCTCCAGGCTGGCGCAGTCGGCCGTCAGACCGGTTTCCTTCCAGGTGAAGTAGGCCATGGCACAGGGGCGGCGTCGAGGGGCCGGGGCAGGTCAGGGCAGCAGCAGCAGGCCCAGCCCCACCAGTAGCAGGCTCACGCTCCACAGGCCCACCACCACCTGCTGTTCACTGGCGCCCCCGAGCTCGAAGTGGTGGTGCAGCGGCGCCATGCGCAGCACGCGCCGGCCCTGGCCGGTGGCGGGGTTCTTGGTGGCCTTGAACACCCAGACCTGCACGATCACCGACAGGGATTCGGCCAGGAACACTCCGCCCATCAGCAGGAGCGGCCAGAGGCTGTCGCTGAGCAGGCTGACGGCTGCCAGGGCGGCGCCCATGGCCAGGGACCCGGTGTCGCCCATGAACACCCGCGCCGGGTGCCGGTTGAACAGCAGAAAACCGAGCCAGCAGCCGGCCATGGCGGCGCAGAAGCCGGCCATGGCCGGATCGCCGCTGTTGCCGCGCAGGATCAGCTGCAGGCCGAGACCGCTGAACACGATCGCGCCGCAGCCTGCCGCCAGGCCGTCGAGCCCGTCGGTGAGGTTGGTGGCGTTGCTCTCGGCCAGGAACACGAACAGGCCCAGCGGCCAGATCAGCAGGCCCATCGGCAGCACCCAGCCCAGGGGAAGGTCGATCTCGATGGCACTGCTGGGCAGCTGGTTCTGCCACCAGGCCCAGCCCAGGAATGCCGCAGCGCTCAGGGCCTGCAGCAGCAGCTTGCCGCGGGGTGTAAGGCCGGTGTTGTGGCGCTTGGTCAGGCTGCGCCAGTCATCGGCGGCGCCGATGGCCATGTAGGCCAGGGTGATGGCGGCCACTGCCGGCAGCCGCGGGTCGGACGGTGCCGTGAGGGCGCCCACGATCACCCCCACCGGCACCACCAGCAGCCCGCCCATCGTGGGGGTGCCGGCCTTGCTCAGGTGGGCCTGCGGCCCCTCCTCGCGGATCACCTGCCCGAGCTTGAGGCGCCGCAGCCGCGGTACGCCCCAGGCGCAGAGGCCGGCGCTGATCAGGGCCGCCGCCAGCAGCGGCACGCTCAGCTGGGGGGCCTGGCTGAGCAGGCTGTCGCTGAGCAGGGCCAGCCCCAGCAGCAACAAGCCCAGCAACAGCGCCAGAGAGCGACTGTTGCCGGGCAGGGAGGCGATCAACCGGGTGGCGGACACCAAGGTAGGGAGGCTTCAGTCCTCCCAGTCTTCCTCGCTGGCCTCATCAGCGGCGTTGTAATCCTCCTTCTCGCCCATCAGCGCGGACAGCTCCTCCTCCTCAACGGTGCTGACATCGGCTGCCGCGGTTTCCTCGTCGGCCACCAGCCGGCCGCTGGTCTCCAGCCAGCTCAGCAGATCCGGCTCCTCACGCAGGGGCAGGACCGGGGCGGGCTCGCTGCGGCCGTAGCGGGTCAGCGAGGGGTTGATGCCATCCAGCTGCGTGAGGCTGGTGCTGAGATTGCTGCTCATCTGGCTGGGGGGTGGCTGGAAGGGAGAACGGCGTCTCGGAGGATGTCCGTCGCAGAAGGCCGTTGGGTGGATCCACCGGAGGAGGCCCTCAGGGCTTCCGCTGCGTTCGTGCTTCCAGAGGATCAGGCGATCGATCATCCTAGCCGAAACGCCTTCCTCCCCCTGACCCCGCTGTCCCCGTCGCTCTTGAAGTGGCTCCAGCTGCTGCTCTGCTGGGCTCTGGCGCTGGGTCTCAGCGCCCTGCTGGTCTGGTCCGGCCGCCACTGGCCCGTGCCCCTGCTCCACCAGGCCTGGGCTCAGCGCCAGCCGGCGGTGCCCGTGGCGCTGGCCCTGGTCCTGGTTCTGCTGCCGCCGTTGTTGATGGCGATGCTGCTGCTGGTCCGCTGGCCGGGGGTCTCCACCCCGACAGGGGAGAATCGTTCGACTGAGCGTATGGAGACGCATTGATGGGTCGAGCCAAGAAGGCGGTGCTGGCGTATTCCGGCGGGGTGGACACCAGCGTCTGCATCCCCTACCTGAAGAACGAGTGGGGCGTCGAGGAGGTGATCACCTTCGCGGCCGATCTGGGCCAGGGCGATGAGCTGGAGCCGATCCGCCAGAAGGCGCTCGATTCCGGCGCCAGCCAGTCGATCGTGGGCGATCTGATCGAGCCGTTCATCACCGAATTCGCCTTCCCGGCGATCCGCGCCAACGCCCTCTACGAAGGCCGCTATCCCCTCTCCACCGCCCTGGCCCGGCCTCTGATCGCCCGCCGGCTGGTGGAGATCGCCCGCGAGGTGGGTGCCGATGCGGTGGCGCACGGCTGCACTGGCAAGGGCAACGATCAAGTGCGCTTCGATGTGGCGATCGGCGCCCTGGCCCCCGATCTGAAGGTGCTCACCCCGGCGCGCGAGTGGGGCATGAGTCGTGAGGAAACCATTGCCTACGGCGAGCGCTGCGGCATCCCCTCGCCCGTGAGCAAGAAGTCGCCCTATTCGATCGACCTCAACCTGCTGGGCCGCTCGATCGAGGCCGGTCCGCTCGAGGATCCCAACGTGGAACCTCCCGAGGAGATCTACGCCCTCACCGTGAGCGTGGATGCGGCACCGGATCAGGCCCAGGTGGTGGAGATCGGTTTCGAGAACGGCAACCCGGTGAGCATCGATGGCGTGCGCCTCGATCCGGTCAGCCTGATCCGCCGCGCCAACACCCTGGCCGGCAGCCACGGCTTCGGTCGTCTCGACATGATCGAGAACCGGGTGGTGGGCATCAAGAGCCGCGAGATCTACGAAACCCCCGGTCTGCTGCTGCTGATCAAGGCCCACCAGGAGCTGGAGAGCCTCACCCTGGCGGCCGACGTGCTGCGCAGCAAGCGTCAGCTGGAGCAGCAGTGGGCTGATCAGGTGTATCAGGGCCTCTGGTACGGCCCGCTCAAGGATGCCCTCGATGGCTTCATCGAGCGCACCCAGCGCACGGTGAACGGCACCGTCAAGGTGAAGCTGCACAAGGGCAATGCCACCGTGGTGGGCCGCAGCAGCGCCAACAGCCTCTACGTGCCCGATATGGCCACCTATGACGCTGGCGATCGCTTTGATCACCGCGCCGCTGAGGGCTTCATCTACGTGTGGGGTCTGCCCACCCGCCTCTGGGCCGCCAGCCAGCGCTGAGCCGATCCGGGTAACCACTGGCGCGGCGGCGGCAGTTGCCGCAGCCGCGCCAGCGGATTGGCCCTGGCGCTGCTCAGTTGACGCAGTTGCTGCTGCAGCTGCTGGTTGTCGCCGATCAAGCGCTCCTGCTGTTCGCGCAGCGGCTGCAGCCGCTGCTGATACTTGCGCTCGAAGATGTCGGGCAGTTCGCGCAGCAGCTGCTCCATCTCCGCCAGGCGCAGCTGAGCATCCCGGAGTTGTTGCTGGGTGAGGGCCAGGCGCAGGGCATCGGCACTCGCCGATGGATCCCTGCTGGTGGGTTCTGCGCAGGTCGGATCCGTGCAGGTCGTGACTGGCCCGATGCTGGAATCGATCACAAGCCGTTGCTATATGACAAAACCCCGCAAGAACCTACTGAAAGGCTCCTGCGGGGTCAATTGGGGCGGATCCG
>RFPK01000052.1 GCA_009926195.1 Synechococcaceae bacterium WB4_1_0192
TTCTGCGAGCTGGTGGCCCGGGGCGCCGGCATGCTGCCGTTCAAGCCGGTGTTCCTGGGACAGCAGCAGCGGCCGGCGCCCCGGGCCACCAGCTCGCAGAAATGCATCCGCACCAACGACATCGAGAACGTCGGCCGCACGGCCCGGCATCACACGTTCTTCGAGATGCTCGGCAACTTCTCCTTCGGCGACTACTTCAAGGAGCAGGCGATCCAGTGGGCCTGGGAGCTGAGCACAGGTGTGTTCGGCCTCTCGCCGCAGAACCTCGTCGTGAGCGTGTTCCGCGAAGACGACGAAGCCGAGGCGATCTGGCGCGACGTGGTTGGGGTGAACCCGAAGCGGATCATCCGCATGGATGAGGCCGACAACTTCTGGGCGTCCGGTCCCACCGGCCCCTGCGGCCCCTGCTCGGAGATCTACTACGACTTCAAGCCCGAACTCGGCGACGACGGTATCGATCTCGAAGACGACTCGCGCTTCATCGAGTTCTATAACCTGGTGTTCATGCAGTACAACCGCGACGCCGAGGGCACCCTCACGCCGCTGGCCAACCGCAACATCGACACCGGCATGGGCCTCGAGCGCATGGCCCAGATCCTGCAGGCGGTGCCCAACAACTACGAAACCGACCTGATCTATCCGCTGATCGAAACGGCGGCGGCTCTGGCCGGGGTCGACTACCGCGCCCTTGATGAGAAGGGCAAAACCAGCCTCAAGGTGATCGGTGACCACTCCCGCGCCATCACCCAGCTGATCTGCGATGGCGTGACCGCCAGCAACCTCGGCCGCGGCTACATCCTGCGCCGCCTATTGCGACGTGTGGTGCGCCACGGACGGCTCCTCGGCATCGACAAGCCGTTCCTGACGGCGATGGGTGAAGCCTCGATCGCGCTGATGCAGAGCGCTTATCCGCAGCTCGTCGAGCGTCGTGAGGTGATCCTGGCGGAGCTGGCCCGCGAGGAGGCCCGCTTCCTGGAAACCCTGGAGCGGGGCGAGAAGCTGCTGGCCGATCTGCTGGCCGCCAGGCCGAAGCAGATCTCCGGCGAGCAGGCCTTCGAGCTGTACGACACCTACGGCTTCCCGCTGGAGCTCACAGAGGAGATCGCCGAGGAGCACGGCCTCACAGTGGATCTCGAAGGCTTTGAAGCGGCGATGGAGGCCCAGCGCCAGCGGGCCAAGGCCGCGGCGGTGAGCATCGATCTCACGTTGCAGGGCGCGATCGAGCAGATGGCTGCCGATCTGGAGGCGACCGCCTTCAAGGGCTATGAGGCCCTCGAGCATCCGAGCTGCGTCCTGGCGCTGGTGGTGAACGGTGAGCCGGCCGAGCGTGCCGTGGCCGGCGACAGCGTGCAGCTGGTGCTCGACGTCACCCCCTTCTACGGCGAGGGCGGCGGCCAGATCGGCGACCGCGGCGTGCTCTCCGGCGACGGAGCTGCTGGTGATGGTGTGAGCGTGGCGATCGAGGGCGTCAGCCGCAACCGCAGCGTGTTCGTGCACAGCGGTCGGATCGAGCGGGGCAGCCTGGCGGTGGGCGATCTGCTCAACGCCCAGGTGGATCGGGCCTGCCGTCGCCGCGCCCAGGCCAATCACACCGCCACGCACCTGCTGCAGGCGGCCCTCAAGCAGGTGGTGGATCCGGGCATCGGCCAGGCCGGCTCGCTGGTGGATTTCGATCGCCTCCGCTTCGACTTCCACTGCCCACGCGCCGTGACCGCCGCCGAACTCGAGCAGATCGAGTCCTTGATCAATGGCTGGATCAGCGAGGCCCACAGCCTCGCGGTCCAGGAGATGGCGATCGAGCAGGCCAAGGCCGCCGGCGCCGTGGCCATGTTCGGCGAGAAGTACGCCGATGTGGTGCGGGTGGTGGATGTGCCCGGTGTGTCGATGGAGCTCTGCGGCGGCACCCACGTGGCCAACACCGCCGAGATCGGCCTGTTCAAGATCGTCAGCGAGAGCGGCGTGGCCGCCGGTATTCGCCGCATCGAGGCCGTGGCTGGCCCGGCGGTGCTCGCCTACCTCAATGAGCGCGACGGCGTGGTCAGGCAGCTCGGCGAGCGCTTCAAGGCCCAGCCCGGCGAGATCGTCGAGCGGGTGGCGCAGCTGGCCGATGAGCTCAGGGCCAGCCAGAAGGCCCTGGCTGCGGCGCGTGAGGAGCTGGCCCTGGCCAAGTCAGCGGCCCTGGTGGCTCAGGCGGTCGTGGTTGGGGAACACCCAACGCTGGTGGCCCGCCTCGATGGCGTGGAGGGTGGCGGCCTGCAGAGCGCGGCCCAGGGCCTGGCCGATCAGCTTGGTGATGGCGCGGCCGTGGTGCTGGGTGGCCTGCCCGACCCCGCCGATCTCGGCAAGGTGATCCTGGTGGCTGCCTTCGGCAAGGCCGTGATCGCCAGGGGCCAGCAGGCCGGCAAGTTCATCGGTGGCGTCGCCAGGGTCTGCGGCGGCGGCGGCGGCGGCCGGCCCAACCTGGCCCAGGCCGGTGGTCGCGATGGTGCAGCCCTCGACGCTGCCCTGGAGCAGGCCCGTACCGAGCTGGAGGCGGCGCTGGGCTGAGGCCTCCCTGGGAGGTTCAGATGTTGTGCCAGAGCGCTGATTTTTATCCAGGCCCTCGGCTGACTGTTAGATATTGAGTAAATCTGTATTTTCAAAAACTCATTAGTTGGTTTCCTTAGCGTGAACTCGTTCTCCTGGAAATCCTGTCGGCTATGGCGCTCTCCCATTGGCGGGACAAGGCTGTTCTGGCATCGGTCTGCTCCGCATTGGCGATGGCCAGTGCACCTGCCGCCCTGGCGGTGCCGTCGCAACAGGCGGTTCTCCAGGCGGCGACAGGGCTGATCAGGGAAGGGTGTGCGGTGGCCCTGTTCCCAACGCCGCAGTCGCCGCAGATCGGCTTGTCCTGTAACAATGCGGCGCTTGCAGCTCTGCTTAATCCCTACTTTTCGGAGTCTGGTTTCAGGATTTATTCGACGGGTTGGTCTGGAGAGACGAAGATCGACTGGCGGCTGGGGCCCCAGGAGATTCGAGCGATCAATTTCAGGCAGGGCCCGCATGCGACGGCCAGGATCGCCAATGGCACGCTGTTTTCCTATCGCAACTCGCTGAGCCCACTTGATATCAGGGTCCGCGTTGGCAACCCCATCTCCAGTGGTGTTGAACGCGTTGAATCCATTCCGGGCGGCTTGCGCTTTGTGATTCCTTTCTCGCGAGCTTCACTGCTCTGCCAGGGCGACCCGGCTGGCCCTGGTGGTTGGATTGATCATGCCTGCCCGGATGTGAATTGGAACAATCCCGTGATCAAGATCAACCTGCGTTTCAGTCGCGATCTAACGCTGCGGCCCGACTCGAATGTGGATGTCTCCGGTTCGTTTGATCTGGGCGGTATTGATGCGCTTCTGCCGGATCGCACGATTCGTGGCATTGCCCGTGACGCCGCGACTGAGGCCCTGCGCCAGATCACTCCTACGGCCAACGCCAATATCAGTCAGTTCGTCAAGGCTTCGGTGCTGGCCAGGTATGCCGGCATGCCGGCTAACTGCATCAGGTTGAGCTACGTCAACGACAACCTCAGGCTGTCGATTCCGCTCGATCGCCAGAATGCCGCCTGTGCGCGTGCACTCGGGCTGTCGGTCCTGGAGTGATCGCCGCTCCGGCAGGCCATCACTCCTGCAGATAGGTGGTCTGCCGCAGGCTGGTTTCGAGGTGATCCATCAGACGGCGGGCCTCGCTGATCTTCAGCTGCCCCCGCTGGATGGCCGCTTCGCTGGTGACGCGCAACCGCTCCAGCAGTAGCCCAGGGTTGTGCTCCATCGCTTCCAGCACCTGGGCATTGGTGTTGCCGCGCACCACGTGATCCACCTGGTACCCGCCGCCGGGGGCCAGGCGGATGTGCACGGCATTGGTGCTGCCGAACAGATTGTGGAGGTTGCCCATCACCTCCTGATACGCCCCGCCCAGGAACATGCCGATCAGATAGGGCTCGTCTGGGTTGAGGTCGTGCAGCTCCAGCAGCGGCTTGGCCTGGCCGTCGCCGATGAAGCGCGCCAGCTTGCCGTCGGAATCGCAGGTGAGATCGGCGAAATGGCCGAGGCGGGTCGGTTCCTGATCCAGCCGGTTGATCGGCATCAGCGGGAACAGCTGCTCGATCGCCCAGGTGTCCGGCGCCGAGCGGAACACCGACAGGTTGGCGTAGTAGGTGCCGGCCATCGCACCCCGCAGCTGCCGCAGGTCATCGGGAATCGCGCTGCCCCGGGGCAGGCGCTCCACGATCGCTTCGGCGCAGGCCCAGGTGAGCTGCTCGGCCATGGCCCGTTGCGGCAGGGTCAGGTAGCCCAGGCGGAAGGCGGCGAGGGCGTCCTCCTTGAACTTGATCGCATCGTTCCAGGCCTCCTGCAGCCGTGACAGCACGGCCTCGTCGCCGCTGGCGGTCGTCGTGATGCCGTGCAACGTCTCCCGCAGGTTGCGGACGATCAGGGGTTCGCTCTCCTGCAGTTCGGGGATCGCGCTGGGCAGGGTTGCCGTGCCGAGCACGTTGAACACCAGCACCGAGAAATGGCTGGCGATGGCGCGGCCGCTCTCGCTCACCAGGGTCGGCACTGTCACGCCGTGGGGTTCGCAGCACTCGCGCACGGTGGCGACCACGTCGTTGGCGTAGTTCTGCAGGGAGTAGTTGGTCGAGGCTGCCGTGGCGGTGCGGCTGCCGTCGTAGTCCACCCCCAGGCCGCCACCAACATCGAGGAAGCCCATCGGCGCCCCCAGCTTGGTCAGCTCCACGTAGATCTGGCCCGCCTCCTGCAGGGCGTCCTTGAGCACGGCGATGTCGTTGATCTGGCTGCCCACGTGGAAGTGCAGCAGGCGCAGATCCCCAAGCAGCCCCGCCTCGCGCAGGGCCTCCACCGTGGCCAGCACATCGGGAATGGTGAGGCCGAACTTGGCCTTCTCACCCACGGAGCTGCCCCAGCGGCCGGTGCTGCGGCTGGAGAGCTTGGCGCGGATGCCGATGAATGGCGCTGCCCCCAGGGCGCGGCTGGCGCGGATGATCCGCTCCACCTCATCGGCCTGCTCGATCACCACCACCGGCTGGCGACCGAGACGTCGCGCCAGGATCGCCGTCTCGATGTAGCGCTGATCCTTGTAGCCGTTGCAGATCAGCAGCGCCTCGGGGTCGTCGACCAGGGACAGGGCGATCAGCAGCTCGGCCTTGCTGCCGGCCTCCAGACCGAAATGCCAGCGGCGTCCGCTCTCGGCCAGCTCCTCCACCACGTGGCGCTGCTGGTTGCACTTCACCGGGAACACGCCTTGGTAGCGGCCGGCATAGCCGTACTGGGCGATGGCCCGCTCGAAGGCGGCGTGCAGCCGCTCGAGCCGGTCCTCGAGGATGTCGTCGAAGCGGATCAGCAGTGGCAGGCTGAGGTTGCGCCCCTCCAGCTCCTGCACCAGCTCCACCAGATCCAGGGCACCACCGCGGTCGCCGCGGGGCTGCACGATCACGTGCCCGCGTGCGTTCACCGAGAAGTAGGGCTCTCCCCAGCGCTCCAGCCCATAGAGGGCTGCGCTGTCGGCGATGGACCAGCGGGCGTCTGCCGCCATGGCACGCGCAGTGGGGGTGCTGCGGGAATGGTCGCTGGAATCTACGGACCCCGATCGGCGTGGACCTGGATTGTCGGGAACCCGATCAGGATCCTGTGCTTGCCAAGCGGATGGGCCAGCGCGGACGATGGGCCGGATCTGATGTTTTGTTTTCATGGCCGCTGAACGCACTTTCGTTGCCATCAAGCCCGACGGCGTGCAGCGCGGCCTGGTGGGCGAGATCCTCGGCCGCTTCGAGCGCAAGGGCTTCAAGCTGGTGGGTCTCAAGCAGCTCACCCCCAGCCGTGAGCTGGCCGAGAGCCACTACGGCGTGCACCGTGAACGCCCCTTCTTCGCCGGTCTGGTCGACTTCATCACCTCCGGCCCCGTGGTGGCGATGGTGTGGGAAGGCGACGGCGTGATCGCCAGCGCCCGCAAGCTGATCGGCGCCACCAAGCCCCTCGAGGCCGAGCCCGGCACCATCCGCGGCGACCTGGCCGTGAACATCGGCCGCAACGTGATCCACGGCTCCGACGCTCCCGAAACCGCCGCCTTCGAGATCGGTCTCTGGTTCCAGCCCTCCGAGCTGAGCGACTGGACCCCCGCCGATCAGGTCTGGCGCGTCGAGGGCTGAGGCCCTGCTCCCGGCGAGGGCTCAGCCATCGGTGCGATGGCCAGCAGTCCTCGCCGCAGCCGTTCGATCATGCCCAGCTGGCCTCGCGCCAGAACGGCCAGCCGCTCCTGACGAAGCCGCATCAGTGCATCGGCGGTCTGGAGATCCTGGATCAGCTGTTGGAGCTCATCCGGAAGGTCGCTGTGGGCGTAGCGCCGCCCGTTGATCCTGATGACGGTCTGATCAGGTGAATGATCGGTCGCGCCGTTCGCCTCCTGCCTGGGTGCCTGCGCCGCCACCGAAGCCGCCGCCAGCAGTCGACTGACCAACGGGGAGGTTTCCGCCTTCGGCGCCACCTGTGGGTCAGGCCCGGCTGGCGGTGACGGCTCCGGTGATGTGAGCTCGTTGGAGCGGTTCCCCAAGCGCTGAAGTTGCCGTTTCAGTCGCTCGAACATCAGCGATCGTGGCGGCTCAGCACGTTAGCCCCGGTTCTGGGTTGCCGTTCGCCTGGCTCGACCCAGGGCTGAAGCGAGTCCAGCGGAAGCTGTGCAGCCAGATCTCGTGTTCAGGGCCCGGGCCGGCGGCGTTCACGGCATCCGATTGCAGTGCCGCGGCGATCAGCTCGGCGGTGATCGCCGCCAACAGCACGCCATTGCGGTGGTGTCCCGCCGCCAGCCACAGCCCTGGAATCGGCCCCTCGCCCAGCAGCGGTCCTTCGTCGGGGGTGCAGGGCCGGAACCCCCACCAGCGCTCCATCGGTGGCCACTGGGCCGCGGCCGGCAGCAGGGCGGTCAGGCCCGCCTGCAGCTGGCGCTGACCGGCGGGAGTGAGCCCCTCGCTGAAGCCCGCCTCCGGTTCGCTGGTGGCCCCCACCACCAGCAGCCCGTCCTCGCGGGGCACGAGATAGGTCCCAGGACCGAAGATCACCCGGCCGAGGGCGCGCCGCGGCCCCTGCAGTGAGAGCATCTGGCCCTTCACCGGTCGGATCGGCAGCTGCGGCAGCAGCTGGGCGCTCCAGGCGCCGCAGCTCAGCACGGCTTGGCCGGTCGGCAGCCGCTGCTCCTCCCCTTCGGCGGTGCGCAGTCGCACCGCAGCCAGGGTGCCGTGGCTGTCCTGCTCGAGGGCCAGGACCTCGCTGCCTTCCAGGAACTGCACGCCCAGGTCGACGCAGGCCCGCTCCAGGGCCCGCATCAGCTGGCGGCGGTTGTCGATCTGGCCGTCCTGGGCGAACAGCAGCCCCGCTTGCCAGGCCGGGCCGATGCCTGGCACCTCCCGCTCCAGACCCTGACGATCGAGGGCTTCGCCCCAGGGGGCGGTGGGGTAGGCATCGCGCTCGGCGGCGCTGGCGAACGGCACGACGATGCCGCAGGGGCGCAGGCCGCAGTGCAGGCCGCTGTCGGCTTCGATCTGGGCAACCCAGGCCGGGATCCGTTCCAGGCTGGCCTGGCCCAGGGCCAGCAGATCACCGCTCAGCCCTTCAGCGTGGGGAGCCAGCATGCCGGCCGCCACGAAGCCGGCCGCCTCGCTGCGCCGGCGGCTCAGCACCAGCACCGCCATCCCGGCGCGCGCCAGCTGGTGGGCGATGGCCAGGCCCATCAGGCCACCGCCAAGGATCAGCACCGGCTTCTGTGCGCTCACCTCTGCAGGGACATCACCGTGGCCCCATACCTTTTCATGGCCGGGTCACCACTGACCAGCGTCCGCAGCGTCCGCTGCGCCCCGCGTCCTTCCATAGGATCAGCCCAGGCACAGGGTTGGGCATGGCAGCAGCAGCGGGCGCACAGGCCGTCAGCGACGGCACGCAGGTAGGCGCACAGGCCGCCTGGGAGGCGGTGATCGGCCTGGAGACCCACGTGCAGCTGGGCACCGACAGCAAGATCTTCACCAGTGCCTCCACCGCCTTCGGCGACGATCCCAACACCCACATCGATCCCGTGGTGTGCGGCCTGCCCGGCACGCTGCCGGTGCTGAACCAGAAGGTGCTCGAGTATGCGGTGAAGGCATCCCTGGCCCTCAACCTCAATGTGGCCGAACACAGCAAGTTCGACCGCAAGCAGTATTTCTATCCCGACCTGCCCAAGAACTACCAGATCTCCCAGTACGACGAGCCGATCGCTGAAGACGGCTGGATCGAGGTGGAAGTGGCCGAGAAGGGCAAGGAGACCTACCTCAAGCGCATCGGTATCGAGCGCCTGCACATGGAGGAGGACGCCGGCAAGCTGGTGCACGCCGGCTCCGATCGCCTGGCGGGATCCACCCACTCGCTCGTGGACTACAACCGTGCCGGTGTGGCCCTGGCCGAGATCGTCAGCAAGCCGGATCTGCGCACCGGCCGCGAGGCGGCGGAATACGCCTCGGAGATCCGCCGGATCATGCGCTACCTGGGTGTCAGCGACGGCAACATGCAGGAGGGCTCCCTCCGCTGCGACGTCAACATCTCGGTGCGTCGCGGGCCCGATGCCCCCTTCGGCACGAAGGTGGAGATCAAGAACATGAACTCCTTCTCCGCCATCCAGAAGGCGTGCGAGTACGAGATTCAGCGCCAGATCAAGGCCTACGAAACCGGGGAGCCGGTGGTTCAGGAAACGCGCCTCTGGGATGAGGGCAAGCAGGTCACCAGGAGCATGCGCGGCAAGGAGGGCGCCAGCGACTACCGCTACTTCCCCGACCCCGACCTCGGTCCGATCGAGGTGAGCGCAGCGCAGCGGGAGGCCTGGCGCTCCGAGCTGCCGGAGCTGCCGGCCGCCAAGCGCCACCGCTACGCCGAGCAGCTTGGCCTCTCGATCTACGACGCCCGCGTGCTCACCGATGAGCGGCCGATGGCCGACTACTTCGAAGCGGCCGTGGCTGCCGGAGGCGATGCCAAGGGTCTGGCCAACTGGATCACCGGTGACATCGCCGCCCACGTGAATGCCAACCGGCTGTCCTATGCCGATCTGCCGTTCCGCCCTGAGCAGCTGGCCGAGATGGTGCAGCTGATCGATGGCGGTGTGATCAGCGGCAAGATCGCCAAGGAGATCCTGCCGGAGCTGCTGGAGCAGGGTGGTTCGCCCAAGGCGATCGTGGAGGCCCGCGGCCTGGGCATGATCAGCGACCCGGCCGCCATCACCGCCATCGTCGAGGAGCTGCTGGCGGCCCACCCTGAGGAAGTGGAGGCCTTCCGCGGCGGCAAGACCAAGCTGCAGGGCTTCTTTGTCGGCCAGCTGATGAAGAAGACCGGTGGCAAGGCTGATCCCAAGCTTGCCAATCAGATCCTCAACCAGAAGCTCAAGGGCTGACGCTGAGGGCCGTCACCAAGCTACCCAGCGCTGCTGTTCAGCACGGCCTGCACCGCCGCCGTCAGGGCGGTGCGGTCGCCGCGGTTGTCGATCAGGCGATCGGCGAGTTTCCGCTTGCGCGCCAGCGGCCACTGGGCGGCGATGCGGTCGCGGGCTTCGCCGTCGCTGAGGCCGTTGCGTGCGATCAGCCGCTGCAGCTGCTGAGCCTCGTCGCAGTCGACCAGCCACACCTCGCTGCAGAGCTGCTCGAGGCCCGCCTCGAACAGCAGCGGGATCATCAGCACCACGGTGGGTTCCGCCGCCCGCTGCTCCAG
>RFPK01000053.1 GCA_009926195.1 Synechococcaceae bacterium WB4_1_0192
CACCTGATCGATCAGGTGCGGAAAGCCCTGCTGCAGGGCCTCGATCGCCGCATCCTCGTCGTAGGAGCGACCGGGCCCCTTGAGGAAGCGCAGCAGCAGCACCCGCGTCTGCTTCTGCTCACAGATGCCAAGGCCGATTGTGCGCAGCACCACGCCAAGCGCCGCCTGGCTCTTGCCCTTGCCATCGCCGTCGTAGACGTGCAGCTGGCCATGGCTGCGCTCGCTGCTGCCGGCGGCGGTGCGAATGCCGATCCCGCGGCCGGTGCCCCGCTGCGCACTCGGCTGGGAGGTCTGCTGCGAGGTCCTGGTGCTGCTGGGGCTCATCGGCACCGCCGGTACCGACCGATGCTAACGGGGGCGCCAGGAGCGCCATCGGCCAGCGGGGCTTGCCAGGATCGCCGCTGTATCCAGGGGCCACCGCCGAGGCCACCCCACGCGCGATGTTCCGCCAGCTCGAGACCCTGCCCACCCCGCTCGATCTGGCCCTGAGCCAGCTGCGCAGCCGCCTGGCCGGCTACCCGGCGGTGGTGGTGGCTTACTCCGGCGGGGTGGACAGCGCCCTGGTGGCCGCGATCGCCGCCGAACAGCTGGGGGAGCACGCCCTGGCGGTGACCGGCGTGTCGCCTGCCCTGGCCCCACACCTGCGGGAGGAGGCGGAGCTGCAGGCCCGCTGGATGGGCATCAGCCAGCGGGAGATCGCGACGGCTGAACTGGCGGACCCGGCTTACAGCAGCAACCCGGCCGAGCGCTGCTACGCCTGCAAGCGCGAGCTGCACGGCCAGCTGGCACAGCTGCTCAGCCAGCTGCAGCAGGAGGGGGGCAACAGCACCGCGCAGGTGCTGGATGGGGTCAACCACGACGACCTCAGCGACCATCGCCCCGGCATCCGCGCCGCCCGCGAGCGGGGCGTGCACTCACCCCTGGCGGAGCTCGGGATCAGCAAGGCCGGCGTGCGCCAGATCTCCAGGGCCCTGGGATTCCCCTGGTGGGACAAGCCCGCCCAGCCCTGCCTGGCCTCGCGCTTTCCCTACGGCGAGACGATCAGCGCCGAGCGGCTGCAGCGGGTGGCCGCCGCAGAAGACTGGCTGCGTCAACAGGGTTTCCCGGAGCTGCGCGTGCGCAGCCAGGGGGAGTCGGCCCGGATCGAGCTGCCCGCCGCCGCGCTCGCGGCCCTGCTGGCCGACCTGCAGGGCGACCTGCGCCTGGAACTGGTGCAGGCGTTCCAGGAGCTGGGCTTTGCGGCGGTGAGCCTGGATCTGGAGGGACTGGTGAGCGGCAAGCTCAACCGCGAACTGGCGCCGCAGCGCGGTGGAACCCCCTGAGCCGATCAGCGCTCTCAGCCCCAGATCACCGACACGACAAAGCAGCCGCCCCGGAGGAACGGCTGCTTGTGCCACGTTGGGCGAGTGGCTGGGCGGCAGCGATCAGGCCGCAGCCAGGGCGGGTTCCCGCTCAGCGCCGGCCACGGAGCTCGGTGTTTCCCTGCGGAAGCTCTTCAGCTTGTAGTTGGCGGCATCGAGCTCCTCACTGAGCACGATGCAGGCCCGCTCCGGCATGGTGTGGTCACCGCAGGTGAACACATCGACCGCCGCATAACCCGATTCCGGCCAGGTGTGGATCGAGATGTGGGATTCGGCCAGGAGAGCCAGCCCCGTCACACCCTGGGGATCAAACCGGTGGGTGATCAGATTCAGGAGAGTGGCGCCAGCACGCTTGGCAGCGGTGGTGATGGCGGTCCTGAGGAAAGCTTCGTCGTCGAGCTTGGCTGGATTGCAGTTGTAAAGCTCGAGAATGCAGTGTTTACCCACCATTTCGGTGGCACTGGGTGATTGGGGGCTACCGGCGGAAGTGCTCTCAGCTCCGGTCCATCCCGGGTTGGGGTGGAGGCAGGCCGCTTGGGTCATCAGATCCAGGCAAACAGCCCAATACCTTACTGGCTGGGCCGCAGAATGCCAGCTTCCACGCTCACCAGCTGGGACTGGGCATGCCAGCCCCGGCTGAAGGCGCCGAGGTGGGTGGCGCTCACCAGGCACTGATGCCCCTCGCCCACGGCCTCGAGCAGGAGCTGCTGCCGCTCCGGATCCAGCTCGGCCAGGACGTCATCGAGCAGCAGCAGCGGCGGCTCCCCCCAGAGCTGATGCACCAGCTCCAGCTCGGCCAGTTTGAGCGCCAGCACCAACGTGCGCTGTTGCCCCGCTGAGCCGTAGCGACGTGCCGGCTGTCCCCCGAGCTCCAGGGCCACCTCATCGCGGTGGGGCCCCACACCGCACTGCCCCAGGCGCAGCTCCTGGGACCGTTGGAGGCGGAGCTGCTCCAGCACCTGCGTGCGCCAGGGGTCCTCCGCCTCCTCTCCGTCGAGGACCGTCCCGGGGAGATAGCGCAGGGCCAGCTGTTCACGACCGCCGCTGAGTCGCTGCTGCCAGGCAGCCGCCAGGGGTTCAAGGCGCCGCAGGGCCCGCTGACGGCGACGGTGCAGACGCGTACCCACCAGGGCCATCTGCTGATCAAAGGCTTCCAGCAGATCCTCCAGACGCCAGCCCGCCTGACCGCGCCGCAGCAGCTGGGAGCGCTGGCGCAGCAGACGGCCGTAGCGGCTGAGCAGATCGGCATAGACCGGCTCAAGCTGCAGCACCACCCGATCCAGCCACTGGCGCCGCAGGGCCGGTTCACCGCGCACCAACTCCAGATCGAGGGCACTGAAACCCACACAGCGCAGCGGGCCGATCAGATCGAGCTGACGCTCCAGGGGCTTGCCGTTGCGGCGCGCCTGACGCCCCCCCTGGCGCCGCAGCTCCAGGGCGACATGGTCGCCACCACTGCAATCGGCGGCGATCAGGGCCTGACGCTGGCCATGGCGGATCAGATCGCGGTCGGCGCCGCAGCGATGGGAGCGCAGACTGCCGAGCAGCTCCACCGCCTCCAGCAGGTTCGACTTGCCCTCGCCGTTGCGGCCGATCACCAGCAGCCGTGGCGCCTCCAGGCTCAGCTGCAGGTCGGCGAAATTGCGGAACTGGTGCAGCTCCAGGCGATGCAGCCGAATGGGTCCGGGGCCGTCTGACGGCTAAGGTAAGGCCGTGAGGAGGCCTGCACTCCGCGCGCTGCGGTCCAGCAATGGGCCAGCAGAGCCCAGCCATGGGCATGTAGCTCAGTTGGATAGAGCATCAGATTCCGGTTCTGAGTGTCGGGGGTTCGAGTCCCTCCATGCTCGTCAGTCGCCGGTGGCAGGCCTCCATCACCCCCCGATCGAGCGGGCCCCTGTGCATGAGGCACCAGGGTTAGCCCTGTCGAAAGGCCCTGCGCTGGGCCTTCAGAGCTCCAGGCCCATGGCGCGGATGCCACCGGGATCCACCACGAAGCCCTGCTGACGCAGCGGCTCGATTGCATCCGGCAGGGCCGACACGGAAAGGCTGCATCCGGGCAGCTCGCGGCGAAGGCGCATCAGGGCGGTGTGCACCAGCACCAGCAGGAGCTGAGCGCAGGCCGGGTCATCCGGATCAGCGGCCAGGTCCCAGAGATTGGCATTGAGAGCCAGATCGCTGGTGGCGCGGACGAACCCCACCAGGGTGCCGGCGGGGTTGCGCACGCTCAGCTGCCAGAGGCTGCGGGCCAGAGCCCGCTGCAGCCGCTCGACGGGCCGCGACGGATCGCCGCTGGCCACCAGCAGACGATTCAGTTCGTCCATCTCGGGACTGTGCTCCGCATCAAGGCTGTAACCCGGCGGCAAGGCCGGCGGCTGTGGTTGGGAGCGGAAGGGGATCAGAAGCGAATCGAGCACCGGCTGCCTGTCCTCAGCCGGTGTTGCGCATGCCGGCAGCAATGCCGTTGATCGTGAGCAGGGCACCACGCAACAACTCGCTGCGGCTGTAGGTGCGGCCATCGTCGCTGGCGGCGGCCTCGCTCATCGGCGGCTGACGGTTCTGATCGCGCAGGCGCCGCAGCAGGGCCACCTGCAGGAACCCGAGGGGGATGATCGTGCGGTTGCGCAGTTCCACCGAGATCTGCAGGGCCGGATCACCATCGAGCAGGCGCTGATGGCCGGTGATCGCCAACACCAGATCGCGGGTGAGCACGAACTCCTCGGCAATGCCGCTGAAGATGCGCTCGAAGGCCTCGCGTGACTCCGGACGCCCCAGGGAGCGCACGTAGTGGTGGGCGAGATCGAGGTCCACCTTCGAGAGGGTCATCTCCACCTTGGAGATCAGCATGCGGAAGAAGGGCCAGCGCTGATAGAGGCGCTGGAACAGCTCCAGCTGACCGGGGTCGGCATCGAGCTCCTGCTGCAGGGCCGCCCCCACACCGAACCAGCTGGGCAGCAGGAAGCGGCTCTGGGTCCAGCCGAACACCCAGGGGATCGCCCGCAGGCTGGAGAGATCCTTGGCGCCGCTCTTGCGGCGGGCCGGCCGGCTGGAGATCTGCAGCTTGCTGATCTCCTCGATCGGCGTCACCTGCTGGAAGAAGGCCACCAGATCGGGGTTGTCGTGCACCAGGGCGCGGTAGTGGCTTCGGGAGCTGGCCGCCAGGCGGGTCATCAGCTCATTCCAGCTGGGGGTGTCATCCACATGGCTGGTCACCAGACTGTTCTGGATCACGGCGGTGGTGACCGTCTCAAGGTTGTAGAGGGCCAGCTCCGGCAGGGAGTACTTCGAGGCGAGCACCTCGCCCTGCTCGGTGATCTTGATCCGACCGCTGAGGGTGCCGCTGGGCTGGGCCAGGATCGCCTGATAGGCCGGACCGCCGCCGCGACCCACCGAACCGCCGCGGCCATGGAAGATGCGCAGGGCGACGTCGTGACGGGTGGCCAGGCCCTGGAGGGCGATCTGCGCCTGGTGGATCTCCCAGTTGCTGGAGAGGAAGCCGGAATCCTTGTTGCTGTCGGAGTAGCCGAGCATCAACTCCTGCAACGGCCGGCCGGTGGGGCTGAGGCTGGCGATCAGCTGGCGGTAGAAGGGCTCGCTGAACAGGCGCTCCATCACGCCGGGCGCGGCCTTGAGATCCTCCACCGTCTCGAACAGGGGCACCACCAGCAGGTCCGAGCGCTGGGCGGAGGGATCCACCAGGCCGGCCTCCTTGGCCAGCAGCATCACCTCCAGCAGGTCCGACACCGTGTGACTCATCGAGATCACATAGGTGCGGCAGATGCGACCGCCGAACTCCTGTTGAAGGCGCCGCACCATGCGCAGCACGTCGAAGGTTTCAGCCGTGGCCGCACTCCACTGCACGGAGGGGGGGATCAACGGCCGGCGGGTCTGCAGCTCGGCCAGCAGCCAGGCCACCTTCTGCTCCTCGTCCATCTCGGCATAGGGCACCGGCAGCTGCAGGTAGCGGCTGAGTTCGTCCAGGGCATCGCTGTGGCGGGTGCTCTCCTGACGGATGTCGAGGCTGGCCAGGCAGAAGGCGAAGGCGTGCACCTGGGCGATCAGGTTCTCCAGGGGTTCACAGCTGAGGCCAGTGCCCTGCAGGCTGTCGTTGATCAGTTCCAGATCGTTGCGGAACTCGGTGACCGTGGCGTAGTGCAGCTCCGGCGCGGGCGCCGGCGTCAGACCACCCTGGCCGAAATCGGCCGACAGGGGCTGGGCCGTCTCCACCGGCGACTGCCAGCCGGCCGCCGCCAGCTGCTGATTGCGCTGCTGGGTGAGCCTGAGACGCTCCAGCACATAACTGAGCTTGAGACGGTAGGGCTCCAGGCGATAGCGGGCGGCACGCTCCTCGTAGATCTCGGGGAAGCGGAGCCGATCCATCTCCAGCGACTCCAGCAACGGTGCGCTGACCTGGCTCCATTGCATCGAGATGCTGAGCTGGTCGCGCAGGTCGCCCACGGCGGCCAGGTAGCGCTCGAGCATCAGCTGGCGCTGATAGCAGGCGGTGCGCCAGGTGATGTCGGGCGTCACCGAGGGGTTGCCGTCGCGGTCGGAGCCCACCCAGGAGCCGAAGGTGCAGAAGGCATCGCCCGGCGGAAGCACGTCGGGATAGTTGCCCGCCAGGGCGGTGCGGATGCGCTGGCGCAGCTGCGGCATGGCGCCGAACAACACCTGCTGGAAGTAGTGCAGGGCGTAATCGACCTCGTCCAGCACCGAGGGCTTGAACTGGTGCAGCTCATCGGTGCGCCACCACAGCCGGATCTCCTCCTCCAGCTGCTGGCGCAGGCTCTGACGATCGTCGAGGCTGCCAGGGCCACCCTGCTGCAGCTTCTGGATCAGGGCCGCCACGCGCCGCTGCTTGTGGCGCACCGTGTGGCGCACGATCTCGGTGGGGTGCGCCGTGAACACCAGACGGATGTCCAGCTCGGCCAGCAGCTGCTCGATCTTGGCCGGCGGCACACCGAGGCCCCGCAGGCGGGTGAACAGCTCGCGGAAGGTGGCCGGCTCGGTCTGGGTGGCCAGCGGCGGCATGAACGGATCGCTGACCTGCTCGGGGTGATGGGCGCGCAGGCTGGCGAGATAGCTGTCCTCCTCGATGTGCTGCTCGAGGATGTTGACGAGCTGGAAGTAGAGCGAGAAGGCGCGGGCCGCGGCAATCGCCTCGGCCAGATCCATGTCGCGGATCAGCTGCACGATCGCGGCGGTGGCCGCCTCGGAGGCGGCATCGGGCTCACCACCCTCGATGCTGGCGCTGAGCTCCTTCATGCGCAGCAGCCGCTCCACCTGCTGGGGTGGGCACTCACTGCGCAGCACGGTCTGCCAGAGCTCCTCCACCAGCTCGAGGCGCTCCCCGAGCAGGCGCATCACCCGGGGCTCCGCCGCGGGCGCGGGGGCTTCAGTGGCGGTGAGGGTGGACCCCATGGAGGCGGGCACGGCGGTCGGGCGATCCATGATCATCCCAAAACGCGGGGCTGGTCTGTCACAAGGCCAGCAGTCAGCTGCTGCTCACGCCGCTCCAGGACCTGAGCCGCCTCGGCCACCAGCACCGGAACCGGGGTTCCGGCGCGGTGCGCCGCCAGCCAGCGCATCGCCTGGTTGCCATCGCGCAGCAGGCGATGCAGGGGGGCAAGCCAACCGCTCAACCCCAGCTCCGCCGCCAGTGGTGCCAGCTGGTCCAGCTCGGAGGCCAGCCAGTCGCGGGCCAGCAGCGTCTCGCCGGTGCGCCAGTGGCGCAGGGGGGCATCCAGGCTGAGACGGGCGGCACTGCGGTCGTTGGCATCGGCCAGCTCCGCCAGGTCCTCGGGGCTGAGGCTGCTGGCCTGCAGCGGGTCGTGGCGTTCAGGCTCGGCAAGCAGCTGATGCAGCCGCAGTTCGGCGAAGGCGGTGACCGCCAGCAGCTCGAGCGGATCCTCCAGCAGATCGCAGATGCGGATCTCCAGGCGATTGAGATCGTGGGGGCGGTCATCGCCGTTGGGACGCACCGAGGTCCAGAGATGGCGCACGTTCTGCATCGTGCCGAGGCGCAACTGCTCCTCCACCCAGGTGATGTAGTGCTGATGGCTCAGGAACAGCGGCACCCGCTCCGGGGTCAGCGGGAACTGCAACCAGCGCTGGGAATGGGCACCGGTGGCCACGCCATCGAGGAACGGGGAGCAGGCGCTCAGGGCCAGCAGCAGGGCCGCCTCGCAGCGCACCAGGCGGCAGGCGGCGAACAGGGTCGGCATGTCCGTCAACCCGAGGTTGATATGAACGCTGGCGGTCACCACGCGGGTGCCATAGATGGCCTCGATGTAGCCGTGATACGGGTTGGTGGGATCGGAGCGCTCAAAACGGTGGCTGTCACCGGTGCTGAGGGTGCTGCCGGGCAACAGGGTCAGGCCCCGCTCGGCCAGCCAGGGTCTGAGGCGCCGGCGGGGCTCCAGCAACAGCTCCAACTGGGCCGCGTAATCCGCGTCCGGGGGGGTGGTGTATTCGAGGTTGCGGCAGTCGGGTTCGGTCACGAAGCCCGCCAGGGCCGCGGCCGCATCGGCGGAGCAGCCGACCACCGTGCCATCCGGTCGACCGGTGAACAGCTCCACCTCGAACCCCTTGAGCAGCAGGGGAGTGGATGCGCTCATGCCAGACATGCCAGAGCCTTGAGCATGCCGCGGGCCTTGTTCAGGGTTTCCTGGAACTCAGCCGCGGGCTGGGAATCGGCCACCAGGCCCGCCCCCGCCTGCACCTGCACGCGCCAGCCGCCGGACGCCGCGGGCAGCACCACCATCGTGCGGATGGTGATGGCGGTGTTGAGGGCGCCATTGAGGTCCATGGCGCCGTAGACACCGGAGTAGGGGCCACGCCCATCGGGCTCCAGGGCATGGATCAGCTGCATCGCCCGGATCTTGGGGGCACCGCTGACGGTGCCGGCGGGGAAGGAGGCCATGAGCAGGTCCCAGACATCGCGGGCGGGATCGAGCAGGCCCTCCACCTCGCTGACGATGTGCATCACATGGGAGTAGCGCTCGATCACCATCAGCTCACTGACCCGGACGGAACCCGGCTGGCAGACGCGACCGAGGTCGTTGCGGCCGAGATCGACCAGCATCACGTGCTCGGCCCGCTCCTTGGGATCGGCGAGCAGATCGGCTTCAAGGTCCCGGTCTTCCGCCTCAGTGGCGCCGCGCGGCCGGGTGCCGGCGATCGGCCGCAACGAGGCCTTGACGCGACCGCTGCCATCGGCCATCGGTTCCGCCTTGACCATCACCTCCGGACTGGAGCCGATCAGGTACCAGCCCCCGAAGTTGAAGAAGGCCATGTAGGGCGACGGGTTCACCATCCGCAGGCTGCGGTAGAGCTCGAATGGCTCGCGCTGCACCTCCGTTTCCAGACGCTGGCTGATCACCAGCTGGAACACATCACCGGCGGCGATGTGCTCCTTGGCCGTGAGCACGGCGTGCTGCTCGAGAGCGTCGAGGGCGGCGAGCGGATCGGCCGCTGGAGTTTCGTGGTGAGCGATCCGCTCTGGACCCTCACCGTCCGTGCGGATCGGGCGGAGCAGGTCTGGCGCGACGGTCGCCGCAGCGAGCTGCGGGGCAATCCGTTTGATCTGCTGCGTGAATCCCTGGTGCCTTATCGGGCAGCGGCGATCCCGACCCTGCCGCCCCTGGGCCAGCTGTTCGGCTTCTGGGGTTATGAGCTGATCCGCTGGATCGAGCCGAGCGTGCCGGTGCATCCCACCGATCCGGCCGGTCCGCCGGATGGCTGCTGGATGCTCGCCGACAGCCTGTTGGCCTTTGATCAGGTCAAGCGCCAGATCACGGCGGTGGCCTACGTCGATCTGGCCAGCACCGATGCGGCCGGCGTCAGCGCCGATCCGGGTGCCGCCTACGACGCCGCCGTGGCTCGCCTCGACGCGCTCGAACAGCGCATGCACCAGCCGCTGCCCCCGGGGTGGCTGCAGCTCCCGTGGGTAGCGGTCGTAGCGGCGCTGCAGATCGCTGGGTGGGGTGATTTCCAGGCGCTGCTGGTCCTGATCGGCGCGCAGATCGAGCTGTTCGCCGCGGCGCTCCATCTGCTCGGCCACTGCTTCGAGGGCCGTGTCCACGTAGTTCCAGAGGCTGGGGAACAGGCTGAAGGGCTGGCGTTGCTGCACCTGCAGCGGTGGCGTGGCGTCCGCATCCCCAGCGTCTGATGGGTCAGCGCCGAACAGCTCCTCGAACAAGCTGTCGCCGCTGCCCTGCGACCGGTAGGGATGGGCGTTGGCATCCATGCGCTGCTCCAGCGCCTCCACCGTGCCGCTCTCAAACGCCCGGCTGATTTCCTCCTCTTCGCCCACGGCGTCGTACACGCCCAGAAACACCGCCGGATCGCCGATGTTCTGCTGGGCCTGCTCGTCTTT
>RFPK01000054.1 GCA_009926195.1 Synechococcaceae bacterium WB4_1_0192
CCGAGCCGGCCGAGCTGATCACTCGGGAGGCATCGCTGGTCTGAGGGTCGTGAGCCTCAAGGGCCCGCTGCGCAAGGGCGAACCCTTGAGGCTCACAAAACCTCTCAACCGTTGTCGATCAGTGCATCGATCCGGCGGGCCATCTGTACATCCAGGTCCGTGAGTCCACCGGCATCATGGGTGGTCAGGGTGATCAACACCCGGTTATAGACATTGCTCCAGTCCGGATGGTGGCCCATCGCCTCGGCGATCAGGGCCACTCTGGTCATGAACGCAAACGCATCAACGAAGTCGCGAAAACGAAACTCACGCTGCAGGCGACCATCAGCAACGGCCCACAGCGGCCGCTCGTGCTGCAGCTGTCGGATCTGTGCCTCGCTGAGACGAGCGGCGGCCGGTGCAACCCCCTGGGCTGGAGCCGGCAGCCGCTGCCGCAGTGTCGTCAGGTCCATGCGAGCCGCCGTCAGCTCTGACAGATGGTCCGACAGCGCAGAGCGCAGGTCTGCAAGTTCGCGCAATAGAAGCCGCTCAGCGTCGGATGTCGGCACAGGAATTTCGGTGGCTCAAGGGTGATTATCGGCCCCAGCAAGCTGATGCAGCACGTGTACAGAAACGCCGAAAGCTGAGGCAGATGCGAGCTGTATCGGGGCGAGAAGAACCAGGCGACCACAGGCCACCACGACGATCGCCGAACATCCGGCGCGGCCTTCCGCCATGGCGATCCCCGTCCTTCCCCTGCTGTCGATTGAACGACTGCATGAGGGATCCAGCGCCAATCCCGATGGATCCGGCGTTGCACCGCTTCGCTTTCTGGTTCGCCGCACCGACGCCAGCAGCCTCAGCCTTCAGCAGGCGTTGAGCCTGCGGTTCGCACTGTTCGCGGGGCCGCTGGAGACGGCGATCGATGCTCCCCAGACAACGGAACTCAGCTTCGCCCCCGGCCAGGACTCGCTGATTCTGGAGCAACGCAGCGCTGATCCACCAGCCCCTGCCCCAACCATCGCCATGGAAGAGCGATCGGGAAACGATCAATCCCCATGCCTTCGCCGCCCTGCGCGCCGATGGCTCCGTGCTCGCCTGGGGGGATCCGGAACTCGGCGGTGACAGCTCCGCCGTCGACGCCCAGCTGCGCGCAGGGGTGGTGCAGATCTTCAGCACCAACGCCGCCTTTGCCGCCCTGCGCATCGATGGCTCGGTCGTGGCCTGGGGGGAGGCTGAAAGCGGGGCGAACACCAGCACCGTCGGCGCCCAGCTGCTGGCGGATGTGGTCACCATCAGCTCCACGGAAGCAGCCTTCGCCGCCCTCAAGGCCGATGGCTCGGTGGTCTGCTGGGGCGACGCGCAGTACGGCGGCCTGAGCACCGGCGTCAGCGATCAGCTCAGCAGCGGTGTGCGGGCTGTTCGGGCGAGCGAACGGGCCTTCGCCGCCCTCAGGGCCGATGGCTCGGTGGTCTGCTGGGGCGACAGCGCCTATGGAGGCAACAGCCAGCCCATCGCGGCAGATCTGGCCTCGGGCGTGGTGGCGATCGCCTCGACGGCCTCGGCCTTCGCCGCCCTCAAGGGCGATGGCTCGGTGGTCGCCTGGGGCGACAGCGTCTGGGGCGGCGACAGTTCCCCTGTCGCTGCAGAGCTGCAGGACGGGGTGGTCCAGCTGTTCGCCAACGGCACCGCCTTTGCCGCCCTCAAGAGCGACGGCACGGTGATCACCTGGGGCGACAGCCTCACCGGTGGCGACAGCAGCACCGTCGCCATGGAACTGGCGGCGGTGGATCGGATCGCCAGCAACGATGTCGCCTTTGCGGCCCTGCGCACCGACGGCTCGGTGATCACCTGGGGTGACCCCGATGCCGGCGGCGACAGCAGCGATGTGGCCGAAGACCTGAGTTCCGGCGTGATCGCCGTGGTGGGCTCGGAGCGGGCCTTCGCTGCCCTCAGGGCCGATGGCTCGGTGATCTGCTGGGGAGACCTGCTGGCCGGCGGTGAACCCCTGCTCGGTCTGGGGCTGAAGGCGGGCGACCTCGATTCAGGCGTGGTGGCCCTGAGCGCCAGCGCCGGCGGCTTCGCCGCCCGCAAGAGCGATGGCTCGCTGCTCTGCTGGGGCCATCCCCTGTACGGCGGTGCGGTCAACAGCCCGGTGGGAGACGCCCTCAGCAGCGGTGTCATCCGGGTGGTGTCGAACGGGTCTGCCTTCGCGGCGATCAGGAGCGATGGCTCGGTGGTGTGCTGGGGCGATCCCCTCAATGGTGGCCTCGGGCCGCTGGAGGGGCTGGTGCCGGGCAGCGGTCTCTGGGATGTGCCGGTGCTCAGCCTGGCGGATCCCTTCAGCGACGAGCTGCTCGATCATCAGCCCACCGGTCTGACGCTTTCGCGCACTCAGGTGCTCGAGCGCATCATCACCGGCACGACCGTGGCCTGGATCGAGGGGCTTGATCCGGACGTCGGCGACCGGCTCCGCTTCAGCCTGGTGGCCGGCGACGGGGATCGCGACAACGGACTGTTCACGATCAGCGGCCAGCGCCTGCAGCTGCGCGGCTCCCTGGATTACGAAAGCCAGTCCAGCGCTCTGATCCGATTGGCGGCCACGGATCGCTGGGGACGGCGCTTCGAGCGGGAGCTGACCCTGAACCTCCGGGATGCGCCGAGCGAACAGCTGATCCTGCTGCAGGGCAGCAGCGATGCCCGGGAGGTGCAGCTTGAGGATCTCACCACCCTGGACCTCCAGGACCCCGCCGGGCAGCTCCAGGGAGCTGCGCAGGTGACCCTGGCCGAGATCGGCGTGCGCGTTGTGCTCGATCGGCAACCCCGGGACCTGCGCCATGGGGTGGTGCTGCGCCTGCCGTGGGAGCTGAGCGCCATGGGACTGCGGACCCAGGGAGGCGATGGCGTGATCCAAACCGCAACGGAGCAGCCGCTGGTGTTCAGCTACGACACCGTCAACGGCAATCTCCAACCCCTGGGCTACGACCCGATCACCAACGCTGGTGCCCGCTTTCTGGATCAGAACGGCGACGGCCAGCCCGATGCGATCGTGCTCACGCTCCGCGATGGCAGCGTCAATGGGCAGGTGAATGCCGGCGTGGTGCTGGCGAGCCGCAGCGGGCTGAGCCCAACGCTGACCCTGCGTGACAACGGTCTGACGTTCAGCGGCAACGGCAGCACACCACCGGTGCCGGTGGTGCTACGGGCCCGTCTCAGCGGGCGACCCCAGGGGGTGGGGCACATCGGGATGGTGGTGCTCCAGGCCGGCGAGACCCTGAGCGATCTCAGCCCGGAGGAGCTGGCCGGACGTTCCCGACACCTGCTGAGCAGCCTGGCTGCGGACGATGGCTTGTCCCTGGTTGACGGCAGCGGCGAATGCAGCGTCAGCCTGCTGAGCGATCAGATCCTGATGCTGTTCGAAGAGGCCGATGGAGCTGGCCTGGGCAACCGTGGCGCCAGCGCCAACCGGCGCTGGCTGCAGTGGCGAGCCGGCGAGAAGGCGAGTGACGGCGTGGGGATGCAGAGGGCCTGGGCCACAGGCAGCCGGGGACTGCAGCTGGAGCTGAACCTGCAGGCCAACCCCTGGCTGGGGATGACGGATCTGATCGCCTCCGAGCAGGGCCTGGCGCCACTGCTGGATTTCACAGCCTTCCGCGATCAATCCCTGAACCTGACAGTCCGGCTGTACCGGGATGCCGCCAAAGACACGACGGCAGGCTTCTATCGCATCCTCGACCGCGAGGGCACCGTGCGCGACCCGGTCAGTGGCGTCGAGCTCCGACCAGGAGACCAGGGCTATGGAGCTGCGGCTCTGGCAGCAGCCGTGCGGGGTGGCCCCCTGGATGGACTGCGGACGGCGCAGCGGCAGCTGAGTCTGCGCCAGGGCAGCGTGCAGGAGGGAGGGCTGCTGGCGCCCTATGCCGAGGTGGCGGGCGATGGCACGTATTTCGGCTTCGCGGCGGCCAACCCTGATGGCATCGAGCACATGCTCAGGCTTGGACAGAATGTCTTCGGATTTGAGGATTTACGCGGTGGTGGAGATCGCGACTTCAATGATCTGGTGATCAGCATTGCCCTGCAACCGCCTCACTGAAGGACAGTCTCAGGCCAGACCTTCGGAGGAGCCGGACGGTGGCCGTGCGCGTGCGGACGCCGCGGACAGGGGAACAGAGCGCTGGCGCAGAGGGTCAGCAACCAGCAGGGATGGCTGGACACGACACCCCCTGACCCTCGTGGCGGCCGGGCCAGCCGATGCGCTGAGGCCCATTGAGATGCTGGAGGAATCCGACTGGCATGCAGTCGTCAGGGGGAGCGCAGCCCATCGGCTGAACCCATCAGCAGCAACAGCGCAGAGGTGCTGAAGAGAAGGGCGAAGGCCCAGGAGTTCCTTAGACCCACGTGGGGCTCACAGACCCCATTCACTCTGCATGATCATCATGAAAATCGAACTTCTCAACGACCAGCAGCTCGAAGCGATCAAGGGCGGCTTCCGCGATCGCATCTTCAACCTGAACCCCCAGCTGAATGCCGGCGGCGCATTCGCCACGCGCGGCGGCCGCGCCAGCGCCAGCCAGGACAACCGCAACATCGCCATCAACATGATTGTCTGAAGACAATCTCCGTTTGTCCACCCAACGCGATTGATTCATGACTCCCATTTACGACCATGAGGCCGAAACCCTTCAGGGTGGCGCCCTGGTTCGCCTGAACATCAACCCCAGCGTCAATGTGGGTACCACCGTCGTTCCCCAGGTGAATGCCGGCGCTGCCGTCGGCGTGCTGGGAACGGCGACGAACGAACAGACCAACCGCAGCCGCATCAGGAGCGGCATCGGCGGCGCCTTCGGCGACGGACCCGGCATCTTCTGATCAGCCAGTGATGTCGCGATTGACTCCAGCAGGCCCATGGCCCTGGTGAACGTCTCCGGGAGAAATCCCGGAGTTTTTTTTTGCGGAAGCAGCATCCAGACTGATTCAGCAAGGGGAAGATCCACGGATTGCCAAGCATGCAGGAACGATGATCTAGTCGCTGCATAGATGCTGCAACACCCGCCTCATCACCCCAAGCCACCTAAAACTCTGGTGAGGCAAAAGCCTCATTCTTTGTCTTCACAAACACCCATGACCAAACTGACCTTTCTGAGCGAGAAGGAAACCGAAGCCCTCTGGGGTGGCCGCTTCGATCGCATCATCAACATCGTTCCCCAGGCCAACCTCGGCGCTGCTGTTGCTAGCCGCGGCGGCCGGGCCCGCCTGAATCAGGACAACTCCAGCTTCGCGCTGAACCTGATCGCCTGATCAACCGGGGGCGGCTATGGCCGCCCCCTTTTTTCTAGAACGATCACCCGCTGATTTGCTTCTTGCTATGCCGATCCAGCATCTTCTTGATGACGAGACCGAATTCTTATCAGGAGGAAGTCGAGCACAAATGCGGCATCGCGATCGCCATCCCATCCATGCTCGCAGTCAGCCGATTTACAACATCGCCAATCTGACCCAGACGATCACCAACACGATCACCCAGATCAACATCGCCAACATCCTGGCAGCATTCAACAGCCGGGTGATCAATCTGCAAGGCAACAACAGCGAAATGTTCAATGTCATGGTTTGACGCTCTCAGGGACCGCCTGACCCAGCTGGGCAGCGGGCCCTACTGCTGCGTCCGGCAGCAGGACGAGGAGGACTGTGGCGCGGCTTGCATCGCCACGGTGTGTCAACACCATGGCAAGACCCTCGCGATCGGACGCATTCGTGCCTGCATCGGCACCCAGGCAAGCGGCACCACGCTGCTTGGACTCAAGCGGGGCGCTGAGGAGCTCGGCTTCCATGCCCGCGCCGCCCGCGCTGACGCGAGTCTGCTCGACCAGCTCGACAGCCTGCCGTTGCCAGTGATCTGCCACTGGAACGGCAATCACTGGGTGGTGCTCCATGGCCAACATCGGGGACGTTTTGTGATCGCCGATCCTGCCGTCGGCGTGATGGAACTCGATCGCGAGGAGATGCTCCGGCACTGGCAGAACGGGGTGCTGCTGCTGCTTGAACCAGACCAGGTGCGCTTCGAAGCGCTGGAGAACGACAACAGCACTGGCGGTTTCTGGGTGCTGCGGCACTACCTGACCCCGTTTCGACCGGTCCTGGTGCAAGCGCTGTTGCTCAATCTGTCCATCGGTCTTCTGGCCCTGGCGATGCCCCTGCTGATGCAGGTGCTCACCGATGACGTCCTTGTACGCGGTGACACACCGATGCTTGGCAGCCTCTGCATCGGCATCATGGTGCTGTTCGCCATGCGCAGCCTGATCGGCTTGCTGCAGGGGCACATGGTGGGCCATTTCGGCCAGAAACTACAGCTACAGATGGTGCTCCACTACGGCCACCGTCTTCTACAACTGCCGATCGGTTACTTCGAAAGCCACCGCAGTGGCGAGGTCGTAAGCCGCATCAGCGACATCCAGAAGATCAACGAACTGATCACCAATCTGGTACTCGGCCTACCGAGCCAGCTTGGCATTGCCCTGATCTCCCTGCTCTGGATGTGGCACTACAGCCATGCGCTCACCCTGATGGCCCTGGGCTGCTACGTGATCGTGGTGCTGGGAAATCTGGTGTTTCTGCCGGCGATCCAGCAGAAGACCCGGCGACTGCTGGTGCATGCCGCCGAAAACCAGGGCTTTCTGGTGGAGATCTTCCGCGCCGCCAACCTGCTCAAGACCACGGAGGCGAGCCACCAGGCCTGGCAGGAATATCAACGCAACTTCGGGCGGATGGCCCACCTCTCGTGGGGAACGATGCGCCTGCATCTGCAGGAGGCCACCGCCACCGAACTGCTCGGGCAGATCACGGGCGTCGCCCTGCTCTGGTTTGGCAGCAGCTTTGTGATCAGCCAAGAGCTGAGCATCGGTCAGCTGCTGGCTTTCAATGGTATGGGCATCAACGTGATTGGTTTTCTGGCGGGCCTGAGTGCGATCAGTCAGGAGATGATCACGGCCCAGGTTGTCGTGAAGCGTCTCGGAGAAGTCCTGGAGCGTGACGTGGAAGACCCCGGTGCCGCCCGCAAGCATCGCGTGCTGATCAGCCCCGATGCACCGATCCGATGCGAAGGGCTCCGTTATCACCACCCTGGTCGACGACCCCTACTCAATGACTTTCATCTCACGATTCCCGGTGGTCTGACCACCGCCGTGATCGGTGAATCAGGCTGTGGCAAAAGCAGCCTCAGCAAACTTCTGGCTGGCCTCTACCCACTGCAGGAGGGAACGATTCACTACGGCCCATACAGCAGCACCGACCTCAATCTCGACAGCCTCCGCCGCCAGGTGGTGCTGCTCCCTCAGGAGTCGGAATTCTTTAACCGCTCGATCTTTGAAAACTTCACCTTCACCCATCCGGGGGTCAGCTTCGAAGAGGTGGTGGAGGCCTGCCGGCTGGCGCTGGCGGATTCCTTCATCCGCGAGCTGCCCGATGGTTATCAGACGGTGCTCGGAGAATTCGGAGCGAATCTCTCCGGCGGTCAGCGACAGCGACTGGCCATCGCCCGGGCGCTTGTGGGCAAACCGGCGATCCTGATCATGGATGAATCCACCTCGGCGCTGGATCCGGTGCTGGAAGCGCGGCTGATGGATCAGCTGATGGACCATCGCCGTGGTCAGACGACCGTGATGGTGAGCCATCGGCCATCGGTGATCCTGCGGGCCGACTGGATCGTGTTCATGGAACGGGGTCGGGTGCGCCACCAGGACGCCCCAGCCGCCCTGCGGGAAAGCGTCCTGGTGTCCCCCTACCTGTCCGCAGCCTGATGAGCCCCTCGAACAATGTTCCCGTGCCGTTGCAGGAGCCCAGACCGGCCTTGCCGGCCCTGTTGCCGAGCACGGCAGCGGATGAGTTTCTGCCGTCCCCCGGCAGCTGGTCACACACGCTCGGCCATCGGGTGCTGATCGCAATCGTCAGCACCGCTCTGGCGCTGGTGGTCTGGCCCTGGCAGGAAACGGTGCGGGCCAGCGGCGTGGTGCGGCCGACCGGCGAAAACAGCCTGGTTCAGAGCGAACGGGGCGGGAGAGTGCTGGCGGTGCTGGTGCAGCCGAATCAGCGGGTGATCGCCGGCCAGGTGATGGCCCGGCTCGATGACCGGGCCCTGCGCGACCAGGAACGACAGCTGGAAACGGAGATCAGCCGCCTGCAGCGCCAGCAGGCGGAGGCATCGATCCAGCAGCGGGCCCTGGCCGACCAGCGCAAGGCCAACACAAACCTGCATGAGGCCCAGGTACTGGGCAGTGAACGGGAACTGGACCAGGCTCGGGCCACCCTGAGCTTCCATGAACGGGAGCTGGCGCGCTACCTCACGCTGCTGAGCGTCGGCGCCGTTTCGCGCAGCCTGGTGGATGAGAAAGCGGCCCAGGCGGCGGTAAGCCGCAGCGATGTGTCCAAGGCCCAGCAACGGGTGGCACAGCAGCAGGCCCAGGGCGCAGCCGAGAGCGCCAGGTTGAGGGAAAACAGCAGCGTCTCACTCAGTGGTGCCGAAGAGCTGGCCAAGGCCCTGAGCCAGCGCCGCACCCAGCTGGCCGAGGTGCGGCGAGATCTCACGAACACGATCATCCGTGCACCGCGCACCGGCGCCGTGATCGGCATGAGCCTGCGGCATGCCCAGCAGGTGCTCAGGCCCGGCGAGGTGCTGGCCAGCATCGCCCCGGAAGGAGGCGGCCTGGATGTGCAGGTGCAGGTACCGGGGCAGGAAATCTCCCAGGTGCGCACCGGCCAGACGGCCTACCTGCGCGTGGCGGGCTGCCCGTTTCCGGAATTCGGCGTGCTCCATGGCCGCGTCAGCGCCCTGTCCGCCGACACGATCGCCAGCAGCGATGGCCAGGGGCGCCCGCTCGCCGGTGCGGGCTACCAGGTGGTGGTGCGCCCGGGCGCTACCGAACTGCGGGCCGGACGGCGCCGCTGCGCCCTGCGTCAGGGGATGGACGTCCAGGCCGATGTCGTGACCCAGCGCACGACGGTGATGGCCCTGCTGCTGCGCAAGTTGCGCCTGATCAGCGGGGCCTGAGCCTCCCCCATTTCACTCGCCGATCAGATGAAGCGACAGCTGGCGGCGGCTGCCCTGGCGGCGATGCTCCCAGAGGTAAACCGCCTGCCATTGCCCCAGCAGCAAACGGCCCCGATCGAAGGAGAGGCCCAGGCTGGTGCAGGTGAGCGACGTACGGATATGGGCCGGCATGTCATCGGGGCCCTCGTCATCGTGCCGGTAGACGTAGGGGACGGGTTCCAGGCCGAGGGAGCGGACCGCCCGCTGGGGAACCAGGGCCTGGAGGTGAGCCGCCAGGTCCTCCAGCACGCGCGGATCGGCGTTCTCGTTAATGGTGAGGGAGCAGGAGGTGTGCAGGGCCACCAGCTGGACGATGCCGCGCTGCAGACCACTGGCCGCGATCTCGCCATTGATGCGCGCCGTGAGGTCGGTGAAGCCTTCACCACCGGTGGAGACCACCAGACGACGCAGATCCTGGGCGAGCATCGGGCGAGCGGCGCAGCAGAGCCCACTCTGACGAACCGACCCGATTCAGCTGCCTAACCTGAGCGCCAGAAGCGGCAGCCACCATGGCGAGCATCTCACCGGCGAGCACCACACCACCGATCAACCGGACGCGGGCCCTGCTGATCACGGCCGGCCAGCAGGCTGCCCCCGGCCGTGATCAGCA
>RFPK01000055.1 GCA_009926195.1 Synechococcaceae bacterium WB4_1_0192
GTGCTGCGCCGCGACAGCCCTGACGATGCGGCGGAACGAATGCTGGCGATCGCCACCGCCGCCGTGGGCGGCAGCGCCGACGCCCGCTTCGAGCGTTGCCATCTGCTGGAGCTCAGCCCAGCTGGACTGGTCTTCGAGCTCTGCTACTTCCTCTCCACCCGCGAGGCGGTGGTGGCTGCCGCGGCCCAGCAGCAGATCAACCTGCAACTGCTGCGGGAGTTGCGCCGCAGCGGCCTGGAGCTGGCCGAACCGATACCGCTGCAGCCTGTGGACTCCCTCAGCGGCAGTGGCACCAGCGCCAGCTCTCGCGGTTGATCAGCAGACCGATCAGCACCATCACGCCCATCAGCAGCACCTGATCAGCGCGTGAATCCGGGATCACGATGTCGACCCAGAGATGGGCGACGTTGGTGAGCGTATAGACCAGGCCCAGACCCAGGTGAAACCAACGCCAGCGGCGCCAGCCGGCCGCGCTGGCCGGTGCGCTGTCTTGGCTGCTCGCGGCATAACTGTTGATCAGATTGGCCGCCAGGGGCACGAGGAAGTAGAGGAGCATCGCCCAGAACACCAACGGCAGCCGTTGTGGCGGCACATGGCTCTCGATCGCAGGCGAGAGGCCATGAAACAGCGGCATCAGCCCCAGATCGGTGTGGAACAGCAGGCAGAGAAACCAACTGATCCAAAGGCTGCGCAACCGCAGGGAACAACCTGCAGCGACTGATCCAGGCGAATCCGGCACGGGCACCCCCCGACTGAGGCCATGCTGATCAGAACCCCGCAGATGGCGGGAATGCCATCAGAATCCCCGCAGTCCCGTTCACCGTGCTTCGCCATGATCAAACCTGCGCTGATGGCCGCAGGACTGCTGAGCGGCAGCCTGGCGCTGGTTCCTCCGCTGGCGTTGGCGGAATCGAGCAGCACCAGCTCGCGCATCTCCGAGGTGGATGCCTGCAACCAGGCGCAATACCTGATGCCTGAGAGCGCCGTCGTGCAACGGTTCCGGCTGCAGACCAGGCGCGATCGGGAGGGAGCGCGCTTCGACTGCACCGTGATCTGGAGCCGATCGGCCAAGACAGCGCCGAGCTACCGGCCGATCCTGTTCCCCAACCAGATCTCGATTCCCCTGCTCGGCAGCGGCTGGCTGTAGGTTCACTGCGCCAATCAGCGATTGACCATGCGCTTCGTGTTGTGGGGCACCTACTGCGAGAACGCCCTCGAGAAGCGCACGCCCTACCGGGACGAACACCTCAGCGGCCTGCGCAGGCTGAAGGAGGAGGGCATGCTGATCACCCTCGGGCCTACCGAGGGCAGCACGCACGTCTTCGGAATCTTTGAGGCGGACAGCCAGGAGCAGGTTGAAGCGGTCCTGCACGCGGATGTCTACTGGCGCCAGGGCATCTGGACGGCCCTGCAGGTCTACCCCTGGATCCAGGCCTTGTGAGGGTGGGCAGGCGCGCGGCTCGGCCTCAGCCTCTGGGCCAACCGAGCTGGGCCTGCTGCCACACGAAGGCGGCCACCTGCTGCGTCCCCTCCTCACCGAGCACCGCCCCATAGCCACCCATCTGGCCGAGGCCATTGGCGGCAATGGCGGCGATCGCCTCAGGCGAAGCCAGTCCCTGGCGCTCAAGAGCCGACAGCTTGAGGGTGCGGCCGCGACGGATGATGTTGCCGCCATGCACATGGCAACCCGCGCAGTGCTGGCCGAACAGCTCGCCGCCATCGGCGCGGGCCGCAGCAGGCAGGGCGAACACCACCATCAGGACCACAACACTGAGCAAGGTCGCCACCAGCCCAGACGCCCAGCCACGGCTTGAGAATCGGTCGAGGATGACGGCCATGAGCCAACGACTTCGCACAGTTTGCAGCAGTCTGGCTGGAAGGCGACGGCCATGGAGCCCTGCGGAGATCATCAGCCTGCCAACAAAAAATCCCCCCGGCTGAGCGGGAGGACCGGCGCCTGGGTCAAGGGCGCGAAGGTGAAGGTGAGATCGGGGCGATCCAAGGACATGCGCAGAACGCCCGACCAGGGATCACTCTTCGTCGTCTTCGCTGGTGCCAGCGGGGATCAGGCGGATCTGCTTGCGGCCGAGCTTGATCTCGAACTCATCGCCAGGCTTGAGATCGAGCATGGCGGTGTAGGCCTTACCGATCAGCAGATTGCCGTTGCCCTGGACAGTGGCGACGTAGCTGAGCTTGCGGCCACCCTTGCCGACCTTGCTGCTGGCGCCGAGCTCAACACCCTTCGCCTCCAGCAGAGCCTCGTAGAAGGCCGTGAAGTTCAGACGCTCGCCCCCATCCTTCTTGGTGGAGACATAGCCACAGGAGCGGACGATCTCGGACTTACCCACATCGCCCAGCTCCTTGACCTTAGCCAGCAGTTCGGATCCGATGAGCATTGATCTGGTGAGTGAGGTTAATCAACACCACGAACCTACAACATCAAGGGCGCTTCTGCCAGCCAATCGAGCGCAATTCGGCGAGAATCCAGCTCTGAACACAGAGCCCACCGGGAGATGAAGGTGCTGCGACCCCTGGACTATGGAGATGTGCAAGCCGCCCTGGAGATCTATCGCCAGGCGGTGGAGAGATGCCCGGCCGAGCTCTACAGCGACCTTCAGCGGCATGCCTGGGCAGCCCAGGCCGTTGATAGAGCCGGGGCCGACCGCCTTCGCGCCAGTCTCGAACATGGGCAGGGATTGGTGAGCTGCCTGAACGACGGCACAGTGGTCGCATTCGCTCTGCGCGAACCCGCCGATCGAATCGCCCTGCTCTATTGCCACCCCAGCCATCAGCGCCAGGGACATGGCACCGCCCTGCTGCGGGCCTTGAGCGAACAGGCCGAACTGGAGGGCCAGACCGGCCTGCGCACGGAAGCCAGCTTCCTCTCCTGCGGCCTGTTTATGCGGGAAGGCTGGCAGCACTGCTGGCGGGAGGAACTGCTGATCAACGGCGTGCGCTTTCGCCGCTTCCGGCTACGCAAACCGCTGCAGCCGATACTGGGGCCATGGCCGAAGCACAACTGCAGCAGTTCCTCGACAAGGTCCGTCAACTCAATGCCTTCGTCGCCCTGAGTGAGGCCAGCCCGGAGTTGCGTGAAGCCCTGCGGCAATGCAGCCAGCACCATGAGGTCGTGGCCCTGGCGGCGACCCATGGCTTTGAGATCGGCCGGCGCTGGGGTGATCCGGCACCGGCAGCGACAGCACCATCGACCGGATCAGCCGCAGCGGATCAGACCAACCTGCTCAGCGGTGAATGCCCCCATCCAGGCGCTGAGCAGGTGGAGGTGCTGATGGAAGGCAGGCAGTTCCGACTGGAGCGGATTCATTCCTGCCTGGCCAGCAGTGCCGCAGGCTTCTGGTACGACCAACACGAATGGGAATGGGTGATGGTGCTGCGCGGCAGTGCGAGGCTGCAGTTCGCCGATGAACAGCAGCCCCGCGATCTGTGTGTGGGCGACAGCCTGATGATTGCGCCCCATCGCCGGCACCGGTTGGTGGCTACGGATCCGGAGCCTGGAACGCTGTGGCTGGCTCTGTTCTGGTGGGACGCCGCGTGATGTGGGACTGGCGAACGAGCCAGTAAGCCGCCGCCAGGCACAGCACCGCCACTCCCAGACCGATCAGCTCGCCCGGGCTCTTGTGCATCCCCGGAGGCATCACGATCACCTTGCGGGCGACGGCGGTGAGAGCCGTGATCAGGACCAGCTCGATCTGCACGACATGTTCACGCAGATAGGCGGTGAGGTTCTGCAGGACCTCCAAGCCGATCAGGATCACCAGGACGCGATCCAACAGCCGGATCAGCCCTTCCCCCGTCCAGTCCAGCTGCGGACCCAGGAGACCCTGGACGAGCTGAACGAGCAACTGGATGGATGCCACCCCCAGCACCAGGGTCAGCGCCGCAGCCAGCAGCTTGGCCAGGGTTCGCTCGAACTGGTTGACAGCGCTGAGAAAGGCGCCGTCACTGAGGCGATGCATCAGTTCTTGAAGGGGTTGTACTGCGGTTTGGCCTCGGTGGTGCCAGCAGGATTCACCAGACGCGTATCGCAGGTGATGGTGCCATCGCTGGCGGTGACACAGTTCTGAGGCTCAACGGTGGTGGACGGGCCGACATTGCTGCCGGGCCCCCAGAGGAAACTCTCCACCTGGGCCCGGGCCGGCAGCTGCAGACTCAGAAACGCGGCCGTGGTCATCAGCAGGGCCGGCAGGGATGCGCAGACGCGAAGCGGGTTCATGGCGACAGGCGACTCGGCCCATACTCTGACGCGTTCAGGCCTGACTGGTCAGCCTTCGCCGGCATCCAACCGGATCTCCCGCAACAGCAGATCAAGCTGACCGAAGGAATCCTCCAGATCCGCTGACAGGGAACCGGCGAACGCCTCGCGCTCGGGATCGAAGGATTCCTCCTCCAACCAGAGCGATTCGATCGCGCACAGGCGCTCCGCCAGACCGACCAGTCCATCGCGGCGATGCACGGCCGCCAGCTCCTCCAGCAGCACGGGCATCCGGATCGAGCTCGCCCGCAGCGCACGGCGCAGGTCAGCCTGGGTGCGGCCGCTGTGACGCAACCACTCCTTGAGGAAGACCTGCAGATCCTCGAGTTGCTCGCTCGTGAGCGATGCCATCAGCGCCCGGGGGGAAACCAGCGATCCAGTTTGCGCTGCGCCCGCAGGCGAATGTCCTCGCGCATGTGGGAGGTGCACAACCCCAGCAGGGCGGTGAGGGCGACCAGATCATCGCTGAAACCGGCTGCGGGGATGAAATCCGGAATCAGATCCAGGGGAAAGAGCAGATAGGTGAGGGCGGCCAGCATGGTCAGGCGCACCTGCGGCGGCGTACCGCTGTCGAGCAGGAGCTCCAGGCATTCGATCGCCGGACGAGCCAGGCCGCGACCGGCACGTCGCAGCAGGCGGCGCAATGCGCCTTCATCGACCTCGGTGCTGTCGAGAACCTCGGCCTCAATGGCAGCACCCGAAGCGGCGCGGCGATCCACAGCCATGGGACTCCGGCTGGACACGACATCGACAGTCTGGGCGGCCGAGGCTGCGGCAGAACAGCCGCACGGCTGGCGTGGAATCCGCCTGCCGGCACCGGTTCAACGCACCTTTCAGCCCACCTCGACAAGCCCGGTCTGGATCCCGGTCTTGCGGAGCTTGCGCAGCGCCCGCTGCACCACCTGACGGCAGTACTCACGGCTGCAACCGAGCAGGCGCGCCACCTCCGCCAGGGTGCGCCACTCATTGCTGCCGTCCAGGCCGAAGCGCAGCATGACCACGGTGCGCTCCTTCGGGGTGAGATTCGACTGATCGAGCAGCTTCCACACCGCAGCATTGCGCTCCGCCAGCTCACAGCGCTCCATGGGCGGCAGCTCCTCACTCGGCAGCACATCCACCAGCTCAGTCGGATCCGACTTCGACTTCACCACACCCTGCAGACTGACGGTGACGCTGCGCAGTTCACAGCCGAGCAGGTCCTCCACCTCCTCCAGGGGCAGTTCGAGGGACTGGGCCAGCTGGCGCGGGCTGGGCGACAGACCGTTCAGCTGCATCAGCCGCGCCTTGGCTGCCCGCAGCCGCGTGAGTTTTTCGTTGACGTTGACCGGGATGCGAATCGTGCGGCTCTGGGTGGAGAGGGCACGGTTGAGCCCCTGCCGGATCCACCAGTAGGCATAGGTGCTGAAGCGGTGACCACGGGTGGGGTCGTACTTCTCAACAGCCCTGGTCAGGCCGAGGGTGCCCTCCTGGATCAGGTCGAGCAGATCCAACCCCTTCCCCTGATAACGCTTGGCCAGGTTGACAACCAGCCGCAGATTGGCGGTGATCATCTGATCCTTGGCCCTCTCACCAACCCGCATCGCCCGCTTCTCGATGTCGTTGTAGGTGCAGGCCTCACCGGCACCACCGGCTCGCGCGCAGCGCTCCTGCAAACCGACCATCACCTGAACCTTGCGACCAAGCATCAGCTCCTGTTCCGGCGTGAGCAGCTGGTGACGGCCAATTTCCCCCAGGAATGCGCTCAGCGAGCTGGCCATGATCAATTGAATCCACTGATCAGAACCTAGATGCTTTTTCGCTACACAAGGGAAGCAACGGAAAGGCTTCCATGTTTCATCCCTGCTTCGCAAGTGCGGGTTTTCTTCGCAAGTGCAGATTCACTGCTGATCCATCGTTTCTCTTTCTAATTGCTGCCGCTCTGGGTCCAGAGACCGCTTCAGGCGCCGCAGGCCTGTCACGGCGGCGACCGCGCCGACGCTGGGCTACTCGCTACGGTCAGCCGGCCGATGGACCGACCCCATGCCCGCATTCGCGGCCCTGCCTGCCGATGTTCTGCCCCGCGCCGGGGTGGCCTACGTGCACTATCTGAGCTTCATGCTCTGCTTCGGAGCGCTGGTGCTGGAGCGTCGCCTGATCCGGCCCAACCCCAGTCGCCAGGACGCCACCTTGATGGTGATCACCGATGTGGTGTATGGCCTGGCGGCCCTCGCCCTGCTAGGCAGCGGCATCCTGCGGGTGATGCATTTCGGTCAGGGCAGCGCTTTCTACACCGAAAACCCCCTGTTCTGGTGGAAGGTTGGGATCTACCTGGCGGTGGGCGGTCTGTCGCTCTATCCCACCATCACCTATATCCTCTGGGCGATCCCGCTGCGCAAGGGTGAGTTGCCCCAGGTGAGTGAAGCGCTGGCCAACCGTCTGGCCTGGATCCTGAACATTGAACTCGTGGGCTTCGCCCTGATCCCGCTGCTGGCCACCCTGATGGCACGGGGCGTCGGCCTGCCGGCCCTGGCGGGCTGAGACTGCCCCGATGCCCGGCCCCAGCACGCCGCCACCACCCTGCCCGATTGCCCAGGAGCTGCGGCCGTGGACCCCAGCCGCAGGTTCCCAGACCGCAGGGGTTCTGAGTCCGGCCAGCACCGTGCCGCATCACGACAGCAGCGGCGCCGGTGCTGAACCGGCCGACTACCGCCGGCAACTGCGCAGCACGCCAGCCGGCTGGCCACGGCGCGATCACTGGTGCATCTGGCTGGAACCACCCCAGCAGCAAGGACCGTCCGCGCTCTGGGATCAGCGCTGGTGGCGGGCCGTGACCCTGGCGGTGGCCACCTGGCAGCGCCTGCTGCCGATCACCGTGGTGAGCGATCCGGCCCAAGCTCAGGTGCAGGTGCTGCGCCGCCGGCCGCCGATTCAGAACCGGAGAGCCAGCCATGGCCGCGCCGTTCTGCAGCTGCTGCTGGTGCAGCGTCAGCAGCTCTGGCAGCTGGAACCGCAGGTGCAGGTTCTGATCAGCCCGGGGCAGGCGGAACCGGCCATTCAGGCCACCGCCCTGCATGAACTGGGCCACGCCTTCGGACTCTGGGGCCACAGCGACCGGGCGGGCGATGCCATGGCCGTGCACCCCGGCGCCCGGCCCGTTCTCGATCTCAGCCCCCGGGATCGCGCCACTCTGCAGTGGCTTCAGGCCCAACCCGGTCTGGATGCCGGCCTGGAAAGCACCCCCAGCCCGGCCGGCCGATGACGCCGCCCGGGCAGCAACCGCGGCGCACCTTCGCCGATCCCTTCCTGCGCCGCCCCGTGCTCAGCCTGGTGCTGAGCCTGCTGGTGCTGCTGCTCGGCGCCCTGAACCTCAGCAGTCTGCAGGTGGAGACCCTGCCACCGATCGCCCCTGGCCGGGTGACCGTGCGCAGCAGCTACCCCGGGGGTGGAGCGGAGGTGGTGGAGCAGGGGGTGACGGCCCTGCTGGAGCAACAGCTCAAGGGACTGGAACGGTTGGAGAGCATCCGCTCCAGCAGTGGTGCCAACGGCAGCACGATCACCCTCAGCTTCGCGGCAGGCGATCCGCAGCTGAATCAGATCAATGCCCAGAACGAGGCCAACCAGGTGCTGCGCCAGCTGCCCAGCCCGGTGGCTCGACTGGGCCTGCAGGTGCGACGCAGCTCCGACGATCTGCTGATGGTGCTCAGCTTCAGTGCGCAGAACCATCGCTACAGCGATCTGTTCCTCAGCGGCTGGGTGAACCAGGTGGTGAAGGAACGGCTGCAGCGGGTTGAGGGGGTGGAGAGCGTGGCGCTGTTCGGCGGCAGTCCGCTGGCATTCCGACTCTGGATCGATCCCGGGGCCCTGCTGGAACGCCAGCTGACCATCGAGGACGTGCGCCAGGCGCTGGAGGGCCAGAACGTGCTGGCCGCGATCGGCCAGACAGGCGAAGCGCCCATGCCGGCCGATCAGGCCACGAGCCTGCCGCTGCAGATGGAGGGTCGCCTGCGCAGCCCCGCCGAACTGGAGCAACTGGTGGTGGGCCGAGGGCCGGATGGAGGGGTGATCCTGCTGCGCGACATCGGCCACGTCGATCTCGGCAACGAGACCTACGACACGATCGCCACCGACCTGGCCGGCAACAGCAGCGTGGCGCTGGCCCTCTATCAGCGGGATGGCAGCAACGCCCTTGCGGTGAACGCGGCCCTGCAGAGCGCACTGAGCGACCTCAGGTCAGCCTTTCCACCGGGCATCGCCATGGAGGAAATCGTCAACGAGGCGGAGGTTGTAAGCGAGAGCATCAGCGAAGCCCTCGGCAGCCTGCGCGATTCCGTGCTGCTGGTGTTCCTGGTGCTGCTGCTGGGCCTGGGCAACAGCCGCCTGGCCTTGATCAGCGCCCTGGCGGTGCCCATCTCGCTTCTGGGGTCGATCACCCTGCTCAGGCTGAGCGGCACCTCGATCAACACCCTCAGCCTGTTCGGGATGGTGCTGGCCTCGGGGCTGGTGGTGGACGACGCGATCGTCGTCAGCGAGGACATCGGCCGGCGGCTGGAGGGCGGCGCGCCGCCGCTGGCGGCGGCGCGGCAGGCGATGGCCGAACTGGGCGGTGCAGTGGTGGCCACGTCCCTGGTGCTGGTGGTCGTGTTCCTGCCGGTGCTCAACCTGGAGGGCAGCATCGGACGCCTCTACGCCCCGATCGCGGTGACGATCGCGGCGGCGATCCTGATCTCCACCGTCAATGCCCTGACCTTCACCCCCGTGGCCGCCAGCCGCATCCTCCATGCCGAGCAGCGGGAGGCCGCCTGGCTGCTGCGCTGGATCGATCCAACGCGGCGCTGGCTGGAGCAGCTGGAGATCCCCTACCGCCGCTGGCTGGCTGCCAGCCTGCAGAGACGGCGGCAGGTGCTGGTGGCGCTGGGGCTGGGGCTGCTGCTCACCGGCGCAGGCCTGGCCCTGCGCCCCAGTGCCTTCCTGCCCCAGGAGGACAACGGCCAGCTGCGCGGCGTGCTGATCCTGCCGGAGGGCATGGCCCTGCCCCGCACCCAGGCGGTGCTGGAGCGGGTGCGCGCCATCGCCGCCGCCGAACCGGCCCTGGCCAGCGGCAACTTCTACGCCGGCCGCTCCTTCGGCGACAGCAGCGCCAACAAGGGCAGCTTCTTCCTGCGCCTCAAGCCGTTCCGCGAGCGCGGCGGCGGTGCCAACAGCACCCGCGCCGTGGCGGAACGCCTGAACAAGGCCCTGCGCCGCGCCATCCCCGATGCCAGCGTGCAGCTCAGCCAGGCCCCGAGCGTGCGCGGCTTCGGCAGTGAGGGGGGGCTGGA